>JAJDZQ010000171.1 GCA_022824565.1 Anaerolineae bacterium
TGTCCGATGGCAGTGGTGAACTCGTTTCTGTTGAGACAGACGCGCCTGTTTCCGTTGGCAGCGCCGCGCTCGTTTCTGTTGGCAGCGCCGTGCTGGTGTTCGTTGGGACAGGCGTATCCGTTGGTGTATTCGTGGTTGTCGGTGTCAAAGTCGGCGTCGGTGGCAGATCGATCGTGAATGGCAACGTGATCGTGCTCGTCTCACCGCTGGCATTGGTGACGCTCACTGCGGCTTCGTGCGGACCATCGCCCAGGTTTTCGGCGGGAATTGTAAACGTATTCGCTTCGACTGGCTGGGGAGCGCCGCCATCGTAGGCCACTTCTATGCGCTCGATTTCGCTTTGCCCGCCCGCCTGGACCTGCACAGCTTGCGCTGCATTAACGACACTGCCCGGGGCCAGACCACTCAGCTCGACGGTCGGCGGCAACGCGGCGACTTCGAAGTCGAAAGTCTGTGTCGATAGCGCGCCGGCTTCATCCACCGCCGTGATGGTGATGGCATGGGTCCCCGGCGGCAAACTGGCTGCCTCGAGCACGAAGTCCAATTGATTGCCCGAAACAGTATGCGGCACCTCGGGTTCAATGCTCAGGCTGACGATGGGCGACTGGCTTTCGACAATCACGCTGCCAGCCAGCCTGTCGGCTATGACCGTGTCGGGGGCGAGGCCCTCGATTGTGAGACGTGGCGGAATGGAATCGACCTCGAACTCCCGGGTCACCGTAGTGGTCTGACCGCCGGCATTGGTGGCGCGAATGCTGAGAACATGCTCTTCGTCTGGCAGCAGCACAAAGGGGTCAAGGTCAAATTCATAGGGCGCTTCGTTGTCGGTTTGCACGACTTCGCCATCGACGATGAACTCGACCTGGGTGATTTCGGTCTGTCCACCGGCCTCGACCACGATGACTTCCGCGTCGGCGATTTCTTGTTCGGGCGGTGGCACAAAGTCGTCATCCAGAGTCGGTGGCAGAGCGGCCACTTCGAATTCCGTGCTCAGTGTGCCGATATCGCCTTCCACATCCTCGACTGTGACATCCAACTGATGCTCGCCCGGCTGCAATTCAACCGGCTGGATGGTGTAGCTCGGCTCATTGGAGACCAGCTCGCCATCCAAAATCACCTCGACACTTTCAATATCTTGGTCGGCGCGGATTTCGACGGTGATTTGCGTGTCTTCGGCGATAGGTTCAATGAAGAGCTCGTCGGGCAAGAATAGCAGCGGAATGGGGATTGGCGCGCGCAACATCGCGCTGCCGGCGCTGCTGCTGCCATCGGCTGTCCTGACATTCAGGTTGAAGTCGTAGCGCGTGCCATCGGCGGGCACATCGGCGCTGATGGTGATGATATATTGGCTGCGAAAGACAAAGGCGAGCTCGCTGAAGATGGCGGCCAATTCGTCCGGCGTGGGCGAGTCAAAAAATGCCGCGTTGGATTCGGCGGCGATTGCTTCCAAAAAGCGCCGGTCGATATTCCAGCCCAAGCCGATTGTATAGACCGGCACGCCATTGATGGTAGCGGCGCGGATGCTTTCTGGACGGGTGCTGTTGCTGACATTGCCATATTCGCCGCCATCGCTCAGGATGACGACAGCGCGACGGGGCAGGGGAGATTCCGCCGCCAATTCGATCCCGCGCAGCGTCGCATCATAAAGCGCGGTGGGCCCACCAAAGCCGACATTGTCGAGCTGGCGCAAGAGCAGGGCGCGGTCGGTGGTGAACCCGACTACATTGCGCACCGAGTAATTGAATAGCACGATGGCGACCGGGTCATCTTCGCCCAAGCCGTTGATGAAGGCGCGCGCGGCCGCTTGTGTCTGCTCCAGAGGACGGCCCGCCATGCTGCTGCTGGTATCAATGACCAGCACAGTGGCAAATGCCAGCTCGTCATCCGTTACATTTTCGACCTTCAGCACTTCCCCGAAGTCTGCCAATGCGCCGCCCAGGCTGAAGTCTGCCAAGCCCAAGCCCGAAACCATCTTCCCGCTGGCATCCAGCACGCTGACATGAATCGCCACCTGGTCTAGGTCGGTCGAGTCGATGCCGATGATATCGATATGGATGTCGGAATCTTGCGCCGATGCCATAAAGCACGACAGCAGCAGGATAGCGATGAAAGCCAGCAAGGCGCGTCGGTTCAATTCAGGTTTCCCAATCGCATTTCATGGCGACTGCGCAATTTGACAGCTAGTTCGCTAATGTCGCGCATATTCATCTTTTGGCGCATATTCACATTATAGGCAATTGACGGTGGCAATGGCAGTAGCAAATATGCTAGTTTGCCGATGTGATTCATGACGGTTCATGCGTAGATTGTAACAGAGGCGGCCAGACAATCAACGCGCCTGAATGAGCGGCGGAGTGGCGCGAACCCCCACCCTAAACCCCTCCTATATAATGAGGGAGAGACCTCGAAACGTAGTCGTGCTGCCCATCTCGCATTTTGGAGGCTGGGTTGCCAACCCAATAAAATACACCGCGCCCGAACGACCCGGGCAAGCCGGGATTTTCGCCTATGCAAGAGCGGGCTGGTCGAGCACAATGTGTTTCTGTTGCATGCGGCTGCTGGCTTGGCTGGCAAAGGATGAAGTCATGGGTAAGATGCGATTGACGAGCGCGCTGGCGATCTTTCTGGCAGTATTATCGGTAGCTGTGGCGCAATCTGCCCCAAGCGCGCAGGAGCTGTGCGCTGCCGCCGAGCCATCGGAATTGACGCACATGCAATTCGAGGCACCAGTGTCTGTGCTCGAGTCGGGGCTAGATTACCGCGCTATCTTCTGCACCAGCGCCGGCGCGATTTATGTCGACCTGTATGAAAAGCTGACGCCACACACAGTCAACAGCTTTGTCTTCTTGGCGCAGCAAGGGTATTACGACAACACGACCTTCCACCGCGTCATCCCCAATTTCATGGCGCAAGCTGGCGACCCCACCGGCACAGGCCGCGGTGGACCCGGTTATCAGTTCGGCGACGAGCCGGTCGGTTTCTTGACATTTGACCGTCCTGGGCTGCTGGCGATGGCGAATGCGGGACCGGGCACCAACGGCAGCCAATTCTTCATCACGACCGCGCCGACACCGCACCTGAACCACAAACATACGATTTTTGGCGATGTTCTGGTCGGCAGTGACTTTGTCGAAGCCATCCGCGAGCGCGACCCAGCCAGCGCTGCAGAAGCTGGCGAAACCCTGCGCACTGTGTTGATCATCAGCGACCCGGCCAGCGTCGACAATAGCGCTGTGCTTGAACCGATGCGGGCTGGGCCAGACGAAGTTATCGCCGCCTTCGAGGCATTCACCAATACCTTGCCGCCCGAGCTGCCACTGGACGAGGGACGGTCTGGCTATTTCTCGAATGCAGACCTGGCCGCGACAGTCGCGCCAGAGCTGCAAGACCGCTTCGCGAACTTCGCTGCGCAGCATGGACACCAATATCGCGCCCGCATGCAAATCAATAACGACAGCTGCGCCGAGTCAGTTTTCTTCTCATCATTGGGCTACTGGGTTGATGTTTATGCCGACGCCGATGCCGCCGACGCCGCCATGCAAGCCGAATTCATGGAGATTTGGCTGGACAGCTTTGGCTATGAACTCGTCTCCGACAGCCCGGCTATCTATCGGCTCGGCGCAGAGACTTGCGCTGGCGAGGCGGGCTTCCACCTCTTGTCGCTGGCGACGCGGGGGCGCTTTCTGGTGACCATCGATGTCCATATCGCCGAGGCGATTCTGGAGCAGGTGCCCCCGCAGGCGCTGCTGGCAAACCTCGCGCTGCAGATCGAACCGGGCTTCGGCGATATCTTCCGCCGCGATATCCGCTAGAGCCGCCGCCGCAGCATGTCCATCAGCTCGTCCCGCGAGTCGTGCTGGCAGATTTCCAGCGCCTCGATAAACAACGGCACATCGTCCAGCCGCGCAAGCCGAGCCATGCGTAAAAGGCGCTCGTTGAGTGCTTCGTCGCGCGCCACCGCCATCATCACCAGCCCATAGCGCCGCAAATCGACATGCTGCGTCTGCATGATTAAGCTGTCCAATTGGTCATAGAGCGTGGCCTGTCGGCTTTCAATAACGCAATTGATGATGCCCATGCTGGCGGTCGCCTGGTCAATCTCGTGGTATTGCGCCAGCAACTGCGCATACAGCGGCGTCGGAAAGTCCGCGCCCAGCGATTCCAGCGCTTTGCCCACCAATTCGCCGCGTCCCGTCTGCGCCATGGATGCGCCCGCGCGCAGCAAGAACTGGTAGATGGGCAGGCGCTGTTCGCTCGCCACCAAGACATCCAGCGCAGTCATGGCGGGCTCGCAGTTGAAGACGGACGTATGCTCTTCGCCCAGGAAGCGCACAGCATACAAGAGCGCCAGCGGCGAGTCCTGCGCTGCAAGCCCGGCCAGCGCGACCGCCCGCAGATTTTGCGCCACATCGGTCACGGGCTGCAGGTGGTAGGTCGCCACGCCCAGTTGGAAGATATCGCAATCGGACGGATGCGCAATGTGCACCAGCAGGCGCGTCAATGCTTCGCGCAGCAAGCCAGCTTTGTCGCGCCGTGGCTCTTCAAAGTAGCTCAGGCATTTGCGCCGCAAAACCGGGCGGTTGGCTGCGTCCAATGTCGCCAGCACCGGCGGCGAACCCAGCGCGCGCAGGCACTCGTCCAACAGCGCCCGACTGTTTGTCCGCGCCAGCAATCGCAACGCGGCGTCTCGTGTGTCGGCAGCTGTCTCGGCGCGCCGCAAGCCTGCTGCCAATTCGCTTTGCGTGGTCGCCATGCCGCTATTGGCTGATGCCGAATCGCTCTGCGCATGCCGATAGCTCTTGCCAGGTTGCCTCGGGCAGCGGGATACCTCTTGAAAGCCGTTCGCGCCGCGTCCGCGCTTCGGTTTCGCCAGGCACCAGCACTTCTGCTTCCAGCGGGTCGCTTTTGACAAAGTCGATGACAGCATCCACCTGCTGGCGGAAGGCAGCGGGCGAGCCAAAACGGGCGATATCCAGCATCAGGATGATGGTGCCCCAGCGGTCTTCCAACGGAGGCTGGGCAGACGAAGGCAGCGAAGCCATCAAACTGAACAGACCGACCATGAAGCCCAGGGCGTATCCTTTGTGCCCGACAGAGGGCGATCCCATCGGTCGCAGCGCGCCGCCAGCTTTGAGCTGATTTGGATCGCGGGTTGGCTGCCAGTCGGCATCGACGATCCATTCGTCCGGCAGCATTTCGCCTTTCGCCACCGCCACCATGACCTTGCCCGCCGCCGACATGGATGTGGCAAAGTCCAGCACCAGCGCGCCATGCGAGCCACTGGGCAAACCCATGGCGATGGGGTTGGCGCCGATCTTGCGTCCCGTGCCAGCCAGCGGCACAACCACCGAACGCGGTCCACCGATGCAGCCATCCCAGATCATGGACGCCAAGCCCGCTTCTGCGCCCATTTCGACATAGGTGCCCAGCCGCCCGGTATGCCCTTCGTGATACATCGAAACCAGCCCGATGCCCTGCGCCTGCGCCATGTCGATGGCTAACTCGGTTGCCTGCTTGGCGATCACTTGCCCAAATGTCCAGTTGCCGCAGATCTGCGCCATGGACGCGGTCTGGCTGACGACTTCTGGCTCGGCGCGCGGGTCGAGCGATCCAGCGTCGATCGAGGCAACATAGTGGGGCGTCCGCAAAACGCCGTGCGAATCGTGCCCGGCCAGGTTGGCGGCCACCAGATGCTCGGCTACGGTTTCGGCATAATCGGCGCGCGCCCCGGCTCTTGCCAGTATGTCGGTGATCAGCCGGGCTAGCGGCTCTGCCTGCACGATTGGCATGGCGTTTCCTTTCCTGTCAGCTGTCTCGGTCGTTCTCGGTGATTCCAATAAAGACCCGCGCATTTTTTGACACAGAGGACACAGAGGGCACAGAGAACACAGAGGGTTCAATCACTCGGTCTTCTCATTCAACTCGCTGTACTCGGTGGCTCATACTTCATTCCTGGCTTTATCGGTTTACCTTCTGCGTTATGCGCGCTCAGTCGCTCAGGCGCATGCTATATTCATTGCGCTCCCACATGCGCAGGACCTTGCCCGCAGCATCCAGTTCAAAGCGCAATGTTTCGTTGGATTGTCCCCGCTGTTTGAGCCGGAAGGTATGCGCCGTTTCGGTTGGCTCGAGCACGGTCGGCTCTTCGTCCAGCCAATCGAGGCTGATGACTTGCAACTGGCCTGCGCGGATGACGACTTTTTGGCGCGCCCATTCACTTTCATAATCGCCGACATAAATTGCCCATTCCGGTTGGGCATCGCCGGCGTCTTCCTGCAGTTTCGCCAGCTCGGGCAGCAGCAGCTTACAAGCCTGATTGCCATAATCGTGTGGATCGCCGCCCAGTGAATTTGTGAGCACAATGATGCCGGCTTTCAGCTCGCGGCACAGCGAAAACAAAGTCAAATAGCCCGGATAACCACCGCCATGCCCGCTGATGACCCAGTCTTGCATGCGGTGCAAACCGACGCCCAGCCCATAACCACCTTCCCAGCCTGCGCCCAGAAAATGTATGCGGTGCATATCCAGCAAGCTGTAGCGGCTAAGTACCGCAGCGCCGTGGCAGCCCAGATGAAAGGCGGCGTATTTGGCCAGGTCCTTGACGCTGGACGCGAAATTCGCCGATGCCTCGAAGCCCTTCATCAACCAAAAGGGCAGGGCATCGCGCTGTCCGTCGGCTCTTTCGCGCGTATAGCCGGTGGCGAGCAGCGGGTCGTCGGCGCTGGGGATGGGGCGTGTTTCGCGCATGCCCAGGGGATCCAGCACATGCGCTTGCAGATAGTCCGCCCAGCTACCCCCGCTGACCGCCGCGATCACCCCGCCCAGCAGCGAATAGCCCAGGTTGCTATAGGCGAAGGCTGCGTAGGGCGCGCGGGTCGGCGCTCTTTTCTGGGTATCGGCGATGAAGCTGTCCCAGTCGGGCGCGGCGCATTCCGTCCACATCGGGTTGGCAGAATCGCGCGGCAAGCCAGAGCTATGCGTCAGCAGATTGCGAATGGTGATGGCGGGCGCGTCTTTATAGCGCAGGTCGAACCAATCCAGATGATCGCTCACCGCGTCATCCAGGCGCAGCGCCCCGGCATCTCGCAGCTGCATGATGGCAGTCGCCGTGAAGGTTTTGGTGATGCTGGCGATGCGAAAACGTGTATCCAGCGTAACCGGCGTCCCGCTCTCGATATCTGCCAGGCCATAGCCAGCGCCCCAGAGCAGTTCGCCAGCATATACCACGCCGATGGCCAAGCCGGGTTGATGCCGCCGCTGCCGTTGGTGCGCCGCCCAGTCATCGAGTATGTTTATGGCTGTCGCCAGGTCGGCATGTTCCGCCAACAATGGGTGCGCCACCATGTGCCTCCTGAGGTTTTGCTTGCGACAATCCCGCGCATTGTAGCGAATCGACGTCAGTCTTGCAGCCCGGTTACCTCTGTGAACCAATCCGCCAACGCCGTCTCCATCGCCGAGACCCGTTGCGGATACTGCAGAGCCAGATCGTGCTGTTCGTGCGGATCATCGGCCAGGTTGAATAGCAGCGCCGGCGGTGGCTCGGGGATTTGCCGCGTCGGTTCCGGTTCGCGCACGATATCCGCGAAGAGCTCTGGCCGGTACTTGATGGCGTTGTCATTGGCTGTATCCAGCGGGCTGACTTGCATGGCTTCGCGGATTTGCGGACGCACGAGCTTCCAGTCGCCATCGCGCATGGCCGCATTGCAACTGCCCACCGGCGTATACCGATTCCACTGCCAAAAGCGCTGTGGTGTCAGGCTGGCGCGTTCGCCTCGCAGCATGGGCGTGATGTCGATGCCGTCCAGGGCGAGGTCGTCCGGCTTGTCAACATCCGCGAGCTTCAGCAAAGTGGGCAGCCAGTCGGTAAAGTGCGCCAAAGCGTCGATGCGCGCGCCACCATCCAGGCCAGCGGGCCAGCGCATAATCAGCGGAACGCGGATGCCGCCTTCGTAGGTATTGCCTTTGCCGCCATTGAAATGGCAATTCCAGCGCCGCTGCGACAAGCCGTTCCATTCGCCCAGCGCAGGTCCGTTGTCGCTCGTGAAAATGACGATTGTATTGTCGGCGATGCCCAGCTGCTCCAGCTGTTCGTTGATGCGTCCGATGCCGGCGTCCATCACTTCGAGCATGGCATAGATCAAACTCGTGCCGACGCCCAAGCCCATCTCGTTGTATTTGCGCGTGATGGCTTCTGGCGCCTCCAGCGGGAAGTGCGGCGCGTTATAGGCCAGTTGCAAGAAGAATGGTTCGCTGCTGTGTCGTTTGACAAAGTCGATCGCCGCGTCGCTGAAGACATCGGTCAGATACTGGTCGCGGCTGCCATATTCAATCGCGCCGTTGCGATCGAGCCGATAGCGATAATACGGATTCCAACCGCCTTGAAAGCCGACAAATTCGTCAAAGCCGCGCGCCCGCGGATGATAGCGATGGTCCAGCGCGCCATTGTGCCATTTGCCCACCAGGCCAGTCGCGTACCCAGCGCTGCGCAGCATATCGGCCATGGTGATTTCGTCCAGCCGCAGGCGATCCAGTCCACGCGCTTCTAAGGTATCGATGCTGCCGGTGCGGTGCGGATAGCGGCCCGTCATCAGAGCGGCGCGAGCGGGCGCGCAGACCGGCGATGCCGAATAATGCTGTGTCAGGGTGATTCCTTCGGCGACCAGCGCATCCAGGTGTGGCGTGCAACTGACCTGGTTGTTGAATAGGCCAAAATCGCCATAACCCATGTCATCGGCGATGATGAGAATGATATTGGGTTTGGTCATGTTCAGTCCCTCGTCGGTTACTCGGGGAGCGGCGGTCTGCCTGTTGGCTCGGTATCGGCGGAGTTGGGGAAGCCGGTGCCAAATTGCGCCAATGTGCCGCCGAAGGTGATGCGGTCGCCATCTTCCAGCCACTTGGCTTTGCCGCCGATTATCGGCTCGCCATTGACTGCCGTGCCATTGATGCTGCCCAGGTCAAACAGCTTCCAGCGCGCAGCTTCGCGAACCATGAAGGCATGCGGACGGGAAACGGTCGGGTCTTGCAGGGCGATCTCCCAGTTGGCGCTGGGCATGGAGCGGCCGACATACATTTCGTCTTTGAGCAAGACGAAGACTTGCCCGGCTTGCGGTCCGCGCACGATGCGCAAACTGGCGCGGTCGCCCGCGACTTTCGAAACCAGCAGCGCCGCATCTTCAGCCACATCATCCGTTCCCAGCAGCTTCAATGCCGACACGAAGAGATGCACCTCGTCGCCGATCTTCAGCGCATGCTTGCCATAAATCTGGATGCCATTGACAAAGCTGCCGTTGGCGCTGCCGACATCATCAATGGTGAATCCACCATCCTGGCAAGCGATGATGGCGTGTACCCGAGAGATATGCGCCTCTGGCAGTTGAATGTCGTTGTCTGCCGAGCGGCCGATGCTGATGCTGTCGCCTTCGTGCAGCGCTCGTTCGCGCGTGTCGCCGCTGTAAGGATCGAGCCAGACCAGCCGAGCGAGCGGTTTGCTGCTGTCTGCTGCCATGAAGCCGTCCTGGTGTGCCGCGAGCAATGCGCAGATTGTAGCATATTGTGGCGGTGGCGGGGCTGATATAGGGCGGGGAAGTATGGCTGCTAGCCGCCGATAGCTGCTGGAGCATCTGCCCCCAGCAATATCAGCACGCCGCGCGCGATTTGTCGGTCGCCACTGGGCAAGATGCGGTCGCTGGGAACACCCAGCGAGTTCGCCAGAACCTGCGCCGTCCAGTTGTAGCGCCCATAAACGCGTATCTCGGTCTGCCGGCGATAGCGATTCTGCTCGCTGCCGATGTCTGTTACGTTGTGTCCCTGGGCTTCCAGCCAAGCCTTGGTATCGCGCGCCAGGTTGTCGACCTGCGTGCCATTCCAAACATAAATCGGCGCTGCTTCTTGCCGTGCCCGTTCCAGCAAATCTGCGTCGGTCAGGTCGGGTGGATAAAAGGTGCGCACGATCAAATCGCGTATCGAGTCGAAGTTGGGGATCAAAATCTGCTGTCCATCGCTGCTGGTGCCAGGCACAACATGCAGATTGCTAATCACGCTGTAGCGGATGTCGTCGGGCTGAATATTGCCCATCAATTGCCCCAGCGACAGGATGTCAGTCAGCTCCAGGTTGGTGCTGAAATTGTCTTGCAGCTGCCCCCACAGATAGGGCGCCTGGCTAATGAAGGTCGCGATGCCGCCGGCGCTGAGCACATGGGCGCGCACGGCATCCAAAACTTGCTGCTGACGGCGCGCTCTGTCGAAGTCGCCGCCCGATGTAGCGCGCGTGCGGGCATATTGCAGCAGCGATTCCGCATCCAGCTGATAATCGCCTGGCTCGAAGCGCACCGGGTTATAGCCTTCCGCCTCGTCCGGATAATAAGGGTCGTCAATGAACTCGGTAATCGTGATGGGCACGCCATTGGGCGCGAGCGTATCGACCAACGTGGTAAATACCTCGAAGTTCACCAGCAGGTACTTGTCGACGCGCAAGCCGAAATTCTCGTGAATTGTCGCCATAGCCAGGGCGGGACCGCCACCAGGATACGCCGCGGCATCGCCTTTGAAATTGGCGGTGTTGATGCGCGCTTCGCCAAAGCCGGGGATGCGCACCCACAGATCGCGCGGTAGCGACAGCACACCGACCGTCCGCCGCGCTGGATTGACATGCAGCAGCATCATGGTATCGGTGCGGAAGGGACCGTCGTCCTCCAGGGCGCGGCGCTGATCGATACCCAGCAGCAGAATGGTGATGGCGCGCGGATCGACAGGTGGCAAGTTGCTCGGCAGGGCGACCACAGTGGGCGGCAATGTGGCGGCGGGCACAAGCACAGTCTGTGGCGCAGGTGGCGAAGTGGCTGCGGGCGACGGGTCGGTGGGGATGGGTGTAAGCAGTGGGGTCAACAGCAGGGGCGGCGCTTCGTCCTCGCTGGCGTCGGCACATTGCCGAATGGCAAAGCAGCGCAGTGTTTGCAGGGGATCGCTAACACGGAAGCCCGATGTGCCCAGGTCTACAACAGTCTGCTGCGCCAGGGTGAAGCTGCCGAAAGCGCAAACAGCCGTCATCGCCACCAGCAGGCTGCAGACGACGAGCGCGCGCAGACAGCCGCGAAGACGCATCTATCGCTCCGATGCGCCACGCAGGCTGCGGACATAGTCGGCGGCATCGGGCACATGCACGGGCAAATGGCGGTACATGGGTCGTGGCGGCGTCACCATAATGCTCTCAATCATGCCACCCAGGTCGGTTGCGCGCGACATCGCAAATGCCGGCTCACTGCGCCAGTCGGCTTGTGAAAGCGCCGCGAGCCGAGCTTCCAGCGCTGCGCTAACCCGCCGATATTCGTCCAGTTGCTCGTTCAGGCTCAATCCCGCCCGTTCGGATATGCCACCATAGTGGATGTCGCGGCTTTGGCGGGCATCGCGCACAGCATCAATCACCCAGTGCTGGTGCCCGCGCTGCCAGTCGTCGATAGCAGCCAGCGTGAAGGCTTCATAGCAGATCAGGTGAGCCAGCAGGTCTTTGAAAGAACAGCGCTGGTCGGCATACAAGCCATGGCGAATGGTAGCAGCGCGCGTCATTTCTTCGTCGCGCAACGTTGCGATCAAGGCGTGGACGGCCCGATGCTCGATGCGCAGCAAGCGCAACGCTTCATTTTTTGAGACTGTCGCCCGCATCGTTGCCTCCTCAATCGTCAAAGCGCGCGTCATTGTAGCACGCAAATGGCAGCTACTGTTAGCCGCCGGTCTTGCCTGCAGGGCATTCGCATCGAATTGTTGGTTTGCCACAGAAGA
>JAJDZQ010000044.1 GCA_022824565.1 Anaerolineae bacterium
AGCGGCTTGCCCATCGGTCGCGTTTTCAAGACTCCCGCTCGGCAATCTGCCACTCGTTCGCGGGCAATCGATATGTACTCCTCAACGATGTCGCAGCCATAGCCGTTGCGCCCGTGCATGATGGCGGCAATCACCGACGAGCCCACGCCTACATAAGGATCCAGCACATCGTCGCCCTCGTCGGTCATGGACAGCACTAGCCGCTCGACCAATTCAACGGGAAACTGGCAGGGATGGGCAGTCTTTTCGGGGTGGTTGTTCTTGACATTCGGGAATGCCCATACATCGCTGGGATTCTTGCCTTTGGGGTTGCCAGACAGCTGACCCTTGCGCGGACCCTTGAAGTGTCGCTTGCCTGGATACTTCGATGGCACGCGAATCGGATCCAGATGCCAGGTGTAGTCATCGCCCTTCGTCCACCAGTTGATCGTCTCGTAACGTCCCGAAAGCCGCTTGCTGGCGTGCAAGCCATGACCAAAATGCCAAACGATGCGATTGCGCAGCTTTAGCCCCAGGCTGTGAAAGACCGGGAAGAGCAGGCAATCGAGCGGCACGATCTCGCCATTGGCCGCGTAATTGCCGACTTGCCAACAGATTGAACCATGCGGGTGCAGCACGCGGTAACATTCGGAAATCACCTGTCGCTGGCTTGCTAGGTACAGGTCAAGCGACGAGCGTGTTTCGTAGCTTTTGCCGATGTTGTATGGCGGAGAGCTTACGATCAGTTTGAACTTGTTATCGGGCTGAGCGCCCAGAAATGCCAAATTGTCCTGGCATTCCAGCACAGAAAGACCAGCAACCATTTCAGCGGCTTCAAACAGCGCCAGATCGGCCTGCCGCGGTCGCTTGTTTGCAGTTGTCCGCTGCCTTGTTGCCTGTTCTTGCATCGTGCGCCACCCCTAGGCCTCCACCATCGCCGGCAAGCCAAAGGTGCGGCGGATCTTGTCTTCGATCAGCCCGCTCATTGAGCCATTGCTCTCCAAGAAGCGCTTGGCATTCTCTCTGCCCTGCCCCAGCAGTTCATCGCCATAACGATAGAAAGCGCCGCGTTTGTCGATGATGCCCAGCTCGGTGCCGATATCGATGATCTCGCCCGATTTGCTGATGCCGCGATTGAACATGATGTCGAATTCGCATTGCTTGAAGGGCGCGGCGACCTTGTTCTTTTTGACCTTAACGCGCGTGCGGTTGCCAACGATATCGCCCGTGTGTTTGATTTGCTGGATGCGGCGGATGTCGATGCGCACGCTGGCATAGAACTTCAGCGCCCGCCCGCCCGGCGTTGTCTCGGGGCTGCCAAACATCACGCCGACTTTCTCGCGCAGCTGGTTGGTGAAGATGACGCAGACATTGCTCTGCTTGATCGCGCCAGCCAATTTGCGCAGCGCCTGGCTCATCAAGCGCGCCTGCAGCCCGACATGGCTATCGCCCATTTCGCCTTCGATCTCCGCGCGGGGCACGAGCGCCGCCACACTGTCGATAACGATGACATCCAGCGCGCCCGAACGCACCAGATGCTCGGTAATCTCCAGGGCCTGTTCGCCCGTGTCGGGCTGGCTGACATACAGTTGCTGGGTGTCTACGCCGATCTTATCGGCATAGATGGGGTCGAGCGCGTGCTCCATATCAATGAAGGCGCAGATGCCGCCGGTCTTTTGCGATTCCGCCACCACATGCAGGCAGAGCGTGGTTTTGCCGCTGCTCTCGGGCCCATAAATTTCCACGATGCGGCCGCGCGGCACGCCACCCACGCCCAGCGAGATATCGATGCCCAGCGAGCCGGTCGGGATGGCTTCGACCTCCAGGTTGCTGAATGCGCCCAGGTTAATGATGGCGCCATCGCCATACCGTTTGGTGATGTCAGTGAGAGTCGCGTCCAGCGCCTTTTTGCGGGCTTCGTGATTGTTGTTGTCAAACGTATTGGTCATCTTTACCGCTTGGGTTCGCTTTGCCATCGCTGCCATCTCGTTTCATTTGGGCTTGTCGCTAGTGTAGTGCCTTTGCTGCGGTTTCGCTAATGCGACCAACATAGCACTTGTGTTCTATGATGTCAAGATGCAAACAAGCAGAAGGGGCGAATTTGGAGGCTTTGCGCTGCTTTTTCGCCACCGCGAAGCCATTGGGACAAACACGATTCGCATGATGAGCGCTTGGCCAGCCAAAAGTCAATGACAAGTCGAATGAAATCGGTTGTGCCGCCTGCGGTCTCTGTTGTTAGAATTGGCGCAGGAATCACCCACACACTCCGAGGACAATCACAATGAGCGAATCTATCGGCTTCATCGGTTTGGGCATCATGGGACGCGGCATGGTCGACAATCTCATGGCGGCCGGCTTTGATCTCACCATCTGGAATCGGACTGCGGGGCGTATGACCCCGTTCATCGAGCGCGGCGCAAAGGCAGCCAGCTCTCCCAGCGAAGTCGCAGCCAATAGCGACATCATCATCACCTGTGTCAGCGACACGCCCGATGTCGAGCAGGTCATTTTGGGCGAAGACGGCGTCATTCATGGCGCATCGGCGGGCGACCTGGTCATCGACATGAGTACCATTAACCCGGTCAACACGGTCGAGATCGCGCGGCAGCTTCGTGAGCGGGGCATTCATATGCTGGATGCGCCCATTAGTGGCGGCAGCGAAGGCGCGGCGAATGGCACGCTCAGCATCATGATCGGCGGGGCAGAAGACGATGTGGCGCGCGCGACGCCTTGCTTTGATGCCATGGGCAGCACCATCACCCATGTCGGCGAGCAGGGCGCCGGGCAGACGGTCAAGCTGTCCAACCAGATTCTGTGTGTGGTGAACATGCTGGCAGCCAGCGAAGCCTTGCTCTTTGCCAAAGCCGGCGGCGTCGACCTGGACAAAATGCTGCAAGCGGTGACCGGTGGCGCGGCCGGCAGCTGGATGCTGGCCAATCGCGGACCGCAGGTGATAGATGATTATTGGCAGCCCGGCTTCTCAATCGACTTGCAGCAGAAAGATTTGCGGCTGGTGCTGGGCGCGGCGGACGAAATGGGCATTCCGGTGATCGCCACTGCGCTCTGCTTCAACCTGTACCGCACCCTGCAAGCCCAGGGACATGGCGGCGATGGCAACCACAGCATCATCCGCGCTCTGGAGGCGATGGCGGGCATCAAAGCGCGGCAATAGGCGCTGCTAAACGTTTGCCATAAGTCGTGGCTACGGATGTGCTATGCTAGGGCATTGAACTGACAGATTTGAGACAAAACGCCATGGCAGAACAACTAGCTGAATACTTGGTGGGCGTCGAAGATTTCCTGCAATGGGAAAGCGCGCAGGAATTCAAGTATGAATTGATCGACAACAGGGTCTATCCAATGACTGGTGCCAGCCGCCCGCATAATCTAATCACAGCCAGGCTCATCGCGCTGCTCATCAACAGCTTGCATTCTAGAGATTGCGAAGTCTATCCCAGCGATATGCGCGTACAAGTAGACGATGCCGGTACCTATACCTATCCCGATGCTGTGGTCGTCTGTGGCGAGCCGCGCTTTCGCCCTTACGCTATGCAAGACACCTTGCTGAATCCTGCGCTTCTGATCGAAGTCTTGTCGCCGTCAACTGAGCTTGTCGACCGCAATCAAAAGCGCAGGCAGTATCTTCAGATTCCATCGCTCATCGGCTATTTGCTGGTTGCGCAAAACAAGCCGCTGATTCAAGCGCATTTGCGAGTTGACAGCGACTGGCGCTATCAAACTTGGCAGGGGCTGGATTCCACTGCTGTGATCGAGGCGCTGGACTGCGAATTGCCCCTGCGCGAGATTTACCGAAAAGTTGGCGTAGAATAAGCGCCCCAGACTGTAAGTTGCAATTCCATCCCCACCGCCGCATAATGCCCGCATTGGCAACAAGACAGCGAAAGGCAGACTATGAACCCCCTGCGCGTGACCATTTGGCACGAATATCGCCACGAACATCACAATGACGAAGTCGCACAGATTTATCCCGATGGCATGCACCACGCCCTGGCGGCTGGTCTCGCTCCACACGGCTTTGCTATCAAAACCGCCACGTTGGACGAACCCGAGCACGGGCTGACCCAGGCCGTGTTGGATGACACCGATGTGCTCACCTGGTGGGGGCATATGGCGCATGGCGAGGTCAGCGACGAGATCGTCGAGCGCGTGCAAGAGCGCGTCTTGAACGGCATGGGCTTGATCGTGCTGCATTCCGGGCATCTGTCCAAGATCTTTCAGCGCCTGATGGGCACCGGCTGCATGTTGAAATGGCGCGAAGCCGATGAAAAAGA
>JAJDZQ010000021.1 GCA_022824565.1 Anaerolineae bacterium
CCATCGCTCTCAACAGCGGCGAGAATATCTATCAAGGCAATCACCCGCACACGACTGCGATCTTGCGCGCCGGATACGATGTGCAATGGCTGCCTGCGCCACAAGCTGCCCCGCCACGGGACCAGCCCTTGGCCCGCAACGTTTTCCTCAGCCAAGCCGGCTGGAATTACCTGCGTGACAATCCCGCGCAGATCCCGCAATTGCTGCTGACGAAATTGCTGGTGCACTGGAATCCGCAAGTTACGCCACTCAACAACCTACGCCAGGGCGAGCGGCTGACCATTGATGAAAACGGGCGCGTTTACATCGTAGCGGGCGCAGCATCGCATGTCGGCGTTACCCGGGCAAATGCGGCCTATCAGGACAGCAGCTTGTTCGCGGTGCTGGGGCGCGGCATCCACCTGCTTTATTTCGGCGCATTGTGGCTGCTGGCGATTGTGGGAGCCTGGCAGCGTCGGCGCGACTGGCGTTCATTGAGCCTGCTCTATGCCGTGCAGCTTAGCCAAACGTTGATGTACCTGCTCTTCCACCCCAGCACGCGTTATCGTTCGCCGACCGACCCGCTGCTCTTCGTATTTTCTGCGCTGGCGATTGCGCACTTTGCCGCTTGGTGGCGCGACCACTACAACCCCTGCCCCAGCCCCTCCCCAACGAGTCACAGAGGGTAGCCAGCCCCTCCCCAAAGTGACAGCGTAGGGGCGAGGTGGTGACTCGCCCATGAAACCCCTCCCCGACAGGACGGAGAGGGTAGCCAAAGCGGGCACAACCCCTCCCCCAGCCCCTCCCCGACGAGTCAGGGTGGGGAGTCAATGCTTGCCTCCCCCTGACTCGTCGGGGGACCGAGGGGGGTGAACCTGTCGGGGTGTCAGCGCCCCAGCAGCGCCACGACCGACCTTGCGCCGACCTGCTGCGCCGTTTGATCCAGCAGTAGCGATTCAGCGCCAGGCGCACAGCTGTCATCGGGCGGTGCCAGCGCAGTGTTGACAGCCACATACCAGCGTAGGCCTCGTGGCAGCTTTGGTAGTTGGAAGCGCGTCGGCAGCCAGTGCGCGTTCATGATGATGTAGACCAGTTGACGACCCTTCGCGCCACAGAACAACATCCCCAGACGGCGACTCTCTTGCGACCAGTCTGGCTGCCAGGGCTGCTGTCCATGATAGGACACGCTTTCAGCCGCGAACCCGCCCTCGGCAGTCGGCGCAGGCTGATGTCGCAAATAGTCGGCGCGCCGCAGCAGGGGCTGTGTCTTCCGCAGCTTCAGAAGATTGTTCACAAACCTCCAAAGTGGCGGCTGGGCGGCCAGGCAAGTCCAGTCAAATTGATTCAAGGCGCTGTCATGGCAATAGCTGTTGTTGTTGCCGGCTTTGCTGTGCCCATATTCATCGCCCATCCACAGCATGGGCACGCCTTGGCTGATCAGCAGCAGGCAGAGAAAGTTCTTCTGCTGACGGGCGCGCAAGGCGTTGATGGCCGCAGCGTCGCTTTCGCCTTCTGCGCCGCAATGCCAGCTGTGGTTGTCGTCTGCCCCATCGCGATTGTTTTCGCCATTGGCGAGGTTGCGCTTGCGACTATAGCTGACCAGGTCACGCAAAGTGAAGCCGTCATGGGCGGTGATGAAATTGATGGAAGCGCACGGTCCACGCTCGCCGTACATATCGGGCGAACCTTGCAAGCGCGCCGCCAGGTCGCCCACCAGCCCGGCATCGCCTTTGACAAAGCGCCGCAGGTCATCACGATAGCGCCCGTTCCATTCTGCCCAGCGCCCATAATCTGGGAAGCTGCCGACCTGGTACAAACCACCGGCATCCCAGGCTTCGGCGATCAGCTTGGTGCGCGCCAGCAGCGGGTCGTTCGCCAGCGCTTCCAGCAAAGGCGGGTTGGGATGCGGATGGCCCTCGGTATCCCGCGCCAGACTGGAAGCCAGATCGAAGCGGAAGCCATCGATGTGATAATCGCTGACCCAGTGCCGCAGGCAGTCCAGCAGCAGCTTGCGCACGATTGGATGCCCACAGTTGAGTGTATTGCCCGTGCCGCTGAAATTGTGATAGCCGCCATCGGGCTTGAGCAGATAATAGATGCTGTTGTCGATGCCGCGGAAAGAAATGGTGGGGCCTTTTTCATCGCTTTCCGCTGTGTGATTAAAAACCACATCCAGCCAAACTTCGATGCCGGCGCGATGACAGGCCAAGACCAGTTGTTTCAGTTCGCGGGCTGGGTCATCACCAGCGGCATAGGCGGCTTTGGGCGCGAAGAAGCCGATCGGGTTGTAGCCCCAGTAATTCACCAGCCGCTCGCCGGTTTCGGGATGATGATTGCGGTTGTCGAGCTCGTCAAATTCAAAGATGGGCATCAGCTCGATGCAATTGACGCCCAGCGACTGCAAATACGGGATT
This sequence comes from Anaerolineae bacterium, assembly GCA_022824565.1. GTDB lineage: Bacteria > Chloroflexota > Anaerolineae > Aggregatilineales > Phototrophicaceae > UBA6055. The sequence goes on from JAJDZQ010000021.1 coordinate 2,394, forward strand.
TTCTCAATCAGCCCGGCGTAAGTGCCTGGCGCAGCCACATCCGCGCCAGCTGTGAAGCCGCGCACATGCAGCTCATAGACGACCAGGTCTTGCCGCGGCGTGTTCAGCTGCCGGTCGCCCTGCCAGTCGAAGTCGCTGATATAGGGACGAGCGCGATAAGCCGCATGGGTATAGCGTTTGCCGCGCCAGCCTTCCAGCCCGCCAATCGCTTTGGCATAGGGATCGAGCAAGATCTGCTGCGCGTCAAATCGGTGACCGCGCCTGGCATCGTGAGGTCCATCCAAACGAAATCCATATTCAATTCTCTGGGGGTCGATGCCCTGCACGGTCATGGCATACACATCGCCGGTGCGGCAGGTATGCAAAAAAGGAATCTCGACCATCGGTTCTTCTGCGCCGCGCTCGAACAATACCAGGCTGCACGAAGTAGCATGGCGGGAGAATATGGCGAAGTTGATGCCGTCGGGCACGGGAGTCGCGCCAAATGGCAGCGGATTGCCCGGATAAAATTGAAAGTCGCCCAAGGCGTAAGTCGTGTGCCTGGTCATAGGTTTACTATACCTGCAATGCTGGATTGTCCGCAGGTAGAAGTCGCTCTGTGCCGGCGGCCCGCGCATGCCAGCTGGTCGCAATTTGCCAGGCTCGCCGAATTCCAACGAAGATTCTGATAAGTATTTGAAACAATCAGCGAATCAAGGCATACTAGCGGCCAGGTAAGATCGCCACGCGAGTGGCTGAGCAAACGGCATACGTTATGGAAAGGTGGCAGGCGTGAATCAGGCGGCGGGCACAAGGCTGGCTTCGTGGCTGAATCGGCTGGTCGACTTTGCGCCTGTGCTGATCGCGCTGCTGCTGGCGCTGGTCGTTTCTTCCGTGCTGCTGGTCGCGCTGAATGTCGATCCGCTGGCGGCGTTCGGCTTCATGCTCGAGGGCGCTGTCGGCACCGAGAATGCGACAGCCGAGACCCTGGTCAAAGCCACGCCCATATTGTTCGTGGGCATCGGCATCACGATCGCCTTCCGCGGCGGCATGATCAACATCGGCGGCGAAGGGCAAATGATCGCGGGCGCCTTGGCTGGCACGACAGTCGCGCTTGTGCTGGGCGATTTGCGTGTTCCAGCAGAAATGGCGAAGACACCCGGCGCATTCGACCTCATCATCGTGACCAGCGCATTGATCGGCGGCTTCTTGGCCGGAGCGCTCTATGGCGGGCTGGCGGGATTTTTGAAAGCCTACTTTGGCGTCAACGAGATCCTCAGCACCATCATGCTCAACCAGATCGCCGTGCAGATGATGAACTTCCTGCTCAATGGCATCTTGCTAGATCCTGCCGTGGCGGGCTTCAACAACATTCCCAAAACAGCGCGTCTGGTCACCGCGGCGCAATTGCCAAGGCTGGCGCTGCCGCTGGGCGATCCCTGGATCTTTGCCCGCACCCGCCTGCATTGGGGTTTGATCGTCGCCATCGCGCTGGCGATCGTCATCTATATCTTCTTGTGGCGCACCTCGCTGGGATACCGCATCCGCGCGGTGGGCGAGAATGAACGCGCGTCCAGTTATGCCGGCATTCATGTCAAGCGACAGATGATGCTGTCGATGTTCTTGGCTGGCGGTTTCGCTGGCTTGGCGGGCGTCGTGCAGGTGCTGGGCTTGCAATATCGCTTGCAAACGGATGGTTCGCCAGCGGGCTTCACGGCGGCAGCCGGTTTCAATGGCATTGTGGCGGCGCTGTTTGGGGGCCTAAACCCCATCGGGGCGATCCCGGCTTCGGCATTCTTTGGCGGGCTGCTGGTCGGCGCGCAAAAGATGCAGCGCGAGATCGGCGTGCCGGCTTCCTTAATCACCGCGGTCAATGGCTTGATCGTCGTCTTCGTGGTCAGCAGCGAGATCTTCATTCTGCAGCGCAGCAAACGGCGCGTCAGCCTGCAAGAGACAAACACCACCCTCAATCCCCCCGACAAGTCAGGGGGAAGTGACACCCCCCTCAATCCCCCCGACAAGTCAAGGGGAAGAAGAGATTCCAGAGCGCAGGAGGCGGGCTGATGGGCTTGGACGATATTTTCACCGCCAGCGTCTTTGCCTCCGCGATTCGCTTGGCGACCCCCTATATCTTCGCAGCCTTGGGCGAGACATTTGCCCAGCGCAGCGGCGTGTTGAATCTGGGCGTGGATGGCATCATGTTGATGGGCGCGTTTGGCGGCTTCTATGCGGTGCATCTGGCGCAGACGGCCGGCGTGCTGGCTGAACCCCTGGGCTTGCTGATTGGCGTGCTGGTGGCGCTGATCGTGGGCGGACTGATGGGCTTGGCGATGGCATTTGTCAGCGTGACCTTAAAAGCCAAACAAGGCATCAGCGGCATCGGTGTCTATTTGTTCGGACTGGGTTTGAGCGAGCTGCTCTTCCAGCAGTGGGTGGGCACGCCCAAGTCGGTGGCGGGCTTCCCACGCATCAGTTTCCCCATCCTCACGGACATCCCCATCCTGGGCGAGATCTTCTTCCACCATAATCTGCTGGTCTATGTGGCTTTTGCGCTGGTGCCGCTTTCGGCATTCGTGCTCAATCGGACGACCTTTGGCTTGATGATCCGCGCGGTGGGCCAAAATCCCGAAGCAGCCGATGCCATGGGCGTCAGCGTGACGCGCGTTCGCTATGCCACGACCACCATCGGCGGCATGCTAGCTGGCCTGGCGGGCGCTTCGCTGTCTATCGCGCTGATCAACCTGTTCCAGCAGAACCTCACCGCGGGCCAGGGCTTTATCGCTGTTGCGCTGGTCTACTTCGGTGGCTGGAGACCGCTGACAGTGGCGGCCGGCGCGATGCTCTTCAGCTTTGTCAACGCCCTGCAGCTGCAGATTAAGGTCATCGGCGCGGATATCCCGTCGGAATTCGCCGTTATGGCACCGTATGTCATCACCATTATCGCCCTGGTCTTCGCCACCAAACGTCAGGAACAGCCGACCGCGCTGACCAAGCCCTATGAGCGCGGCGAATGAGTTATAGTTTGCATTGGGCAAAAGCTGCCCTCAATGATCGCATGGCAACAACAAAGGAGAACAACGCCATGAAGAAAGCTCTACTGCTTACCTTGATTGTCGCCCTGTTTGCAGGGGTGATGCCGACGATAGCGCAGGATGTGTTCCGTGTCGCGGCGGTCGCGCCCAGCGCCACCAACGACCTCGCCTTCAGCCAAAGCATGTACGATGCGCTGATGGCGATACAAATGCAAATGGGAGAAGACAACTTCCAGTTCGACTTCCAGGATGGCACTTTCATCGTCGATGATGCCGCCGTTGCCCTGCGCGAGTGGGCTGCCAGCGGCGACTATGACCTCGTCATCGCGCATGGCTCGCAATTTGGCTCGGTGGTCGAAGAGCTGGCGGCGGAATTCCCAGAAGTGTCATTTGCCTGGGGCACCGACCACAACACCTTCGGGCTGGACAATGTATCTGCCTATACGGCGGCGGCTGACGAGGGCGGTTTTGTGAATGGCGTGATGGCCGGCTTGATGACCGAATCGGACGTCATTGGCGTTGTCGGTCCCATCGAAGTCGGTGATGCCAAGCTGTATGTGGATGGCTTTGTCGCCGGCGTCGGCGCATCCAACCCCGAAGCCACGGTCAATGTCGTTTACATCCAGTCTTTCAGCGATGTCCCGCTGGCTACCGAAGCGGCGGAAACGCATATCGCCAATGGCGCCGATATCTTGACCGGCACCGCGCAAATGGTCGTTGGGCCCATCGCCATCACGATTGAGAACGGCGCGCGCTGGTTCGGCACTCAAGCCAGCCAGGCCGACCTCGCCCAAGGCGCAGGCGTCGGCTTCCAGGTCTACAAGTGGGAAGTTGTCTTGTCGGATATCATCGCCAACATCCAGGCCGGCAACCTGGGCGGACAATCCTACGAATTGACGCTGGCAAACGGTGGCCTGGTCATGGAGTTTGACGGGTAGGTAAATCTCCCGACGGGTCAGGGGGAAGCCTTTACCCCCTCAATCCCCCCGACGGGTCAGGGGGAGGTTTTTTTTACCCCCCTCTCCGATTCGTCGGGGAGGGGCCGGGGGTGGGGTAATTGATACGGGAGGACCTAGAGGTAACCATGGTGGAAAGCAATCTGTTGCCCACGGGCCATGCGCGCATCGAGAGCCTGAACATGTCGGGCATCGTCAAGCGCTTTCCCGGCGTGCTGGCGGCTGACGAGATCGACTTTGATGTCCGCTCTGGCGAGATCCATGCGCTGCTGGGGGAAAATGGCGCGGGCAAATCCACGTTGATGAAGATGCTCTATGGGCTTTACCACCCCGACGAGGGCGAGATCCGCATCAATGACGCGCCTACCACCATCAAGAGCCCGATTGACGCCATACAGCACGGCATCGGCATGATCCACCAACACTTTATGCTGGTGCCATCGTTGACCGTGGCTGAAAATATCGCGCTGGGCATGAAGTCGTCGCGCGGCTTCCAGCTCGACCTGGATGTCGTCAGCCAGCGCGTGCTCGAGCTTTCCGATATCTACAACCTCAAGGTCGATCCCCACTTGCCGATATGGCAGTTGGCGGTTGGCGAGCAGCAGCGCGTGGAGATCTTGCGCGCGCTCTACAAAGGCGCCGCCTTGTTAATCCTGGACGAGCCCACGGCCGTGCTCACGCCACAGGAAGTCGATGGGCTCTTCCGCATTTTGAATCAGTTGGCGACCGATGGCCACGGGCTGGTCTTCATCTCGCACAAATTGCACGAGGTGTTGGAGATTAGCCACCGGGTCACCGTGCTGCGCGATGGACGGCGCGTCAACACCATCCCCACCAGCGAAGCCACCCGCCCCAAACTCGCCGAGATGATGGTGGGGCGGCCCGTGCTGCTGGAATACGAGAAGAACGCCCCCAACCCGCGCGACGAACGGCTGGCTCTGCGCGATGTCAGCGCCTTGAGCAACCGTGGCACGACCGGGCTGGACGATGTATCGCTGCAGCTGCGTGGCGGCGAGATCGTGGGCATCGCCGGCGTTTCGGGCAATGGCCAGCAAGAACTGGCGCAGTGCATCTGCGGCCTGCGCGAGGTGACGGCGGGCAGCGTGACGGTCGATGGCAGCGATGTCACCAATGCCCCGCCGGGCGCCCTGCACGCCATTGGCTTGTCCTACATCCCCGAAGAGCGCATGATTGACGGCGTCATCAAAGCGTTCAGCGTCGCCGAAAATTATGTGCTGCAAGACCACGGTCACCCCAAATACACGACCGGGCGCATCTTCATGCTCTTCAACAAAATCCGCCAAGCCTGCCGGCGCGCTATAGAATTATTTGAAATCAAAACCCCCAGCACCGAAACATTGGTCAAGAGTTTGTCGGGCGGCAACATCCAAAAGCTGGTGCTGGCACGAGAGCTTTCGCGCGATCCTGGCGTGCTCATCGCTGCCCAGCCCACCCGCGGCGTCGATATCGGCGCGACCGAATATATTCACAAGCAACTGCTAGAAGAGCGCGACAAAGGCACAGCCATCCTGCTCATCAGCGAAGACCTCGACGAGATCCGCGCCTTGTCCGACCGCATCGCCGTCATGTACGAGGGGCGCATCGTCGGCGAGGTAATTAACGAAAATGTCGATGTCGAGCAACTGGGCCTGCTGATGACGGGTGGTGGCTGATCCCCC
>JAJDZQ010000139.1 GCA_022824565.1 Anaerolineae bacterium
CGCAATCGCGATGATGCCTTTGAATTTATCTTCGTAGACGATGGCTCGCGCGATGACTCCTTTGCGGTGCTGCAGGCGCTGGCCAGCCAAGAGCCGCGCATGCGTATCGTCCGGCTCTCGCGCAATTTTGGATCGGTTGCAGCGGTGATGGCGGGCCTCAGCCTGGCAAAGGGCGATTGCGTAGCCGATATCTCCGCCGATTTGCAAGATCCGCCAGCGCTGCTGCACGATATGCTGCGAGAATGGCGCGCGGGCAGCAAATTGGTCCTTGCTGCGCGGCGGCAACGCGACGACCCCTTCCTCACTTCGCTGCTCGCTGATGCCTTTTATAGCTTGTTCCGCCGTTTCGCCATCGCCTCTATGCCCAGGCGCGGTTTCGACTTTTGGCTGATCGACCGCCAGGTGGCCGACCTGGTCAATACGATCCAGGAGAGCAACGCCTACCTGTCGGGTTTGCTGCTGTGGTTGGGCTTCGAGCCGACCGTGCTTTACTTCGACCGTCAGGCGCGCCCGCAGAAGTATGGACAGTCGATGTGGACATTGCGCAAAAAGATCAAGTACTTCATCGATTCTTTTGTGGCTTTTTCGCATTTCCCCGTGCGGCTGGCGACGAATCTGGGCATCCTCTTCAGCCTGCTGGGCTTGGCCTACGCCAGCTTTATCGTGTACAGGCAGTTGGCGCTGGGCATAGAAGTGGCGGGTTGGTCATCGTTGATGGTGGTGGCGCTGCTGGCGGCCGGCATCCAGTTGCTGATACTGGGCGTGCTGGGCGAATACCTGTGGCGCAACCTGGACGAAACGCGCCGGCGTCCGCGCTTTGTCATCGACCAGGTGGTCGAAGGCGCAGAGGCAGCCCAACCCCCCTCAATCCCCCCGACGAGTCAGGGGGAGGCCGAACCCCCCCGAAGCGTTGGTGTAGGGGCGAGGCGGTGACTCGCCCTTCAGCTCCTCCGCTGTGTCCTCTGTGTATCCTCTTTCTCTCTGTGGTGAAGACTTGAATGACATTCCTGCGTATAGTGAGATCGGAGCGAACTACATGAAGATTTATGGTATTGTGCCACCCCTGGCAACGCCCTTCACCGCGGACGAATCGCTGGACGAAAATCTCCTGCGCGCAGAAGTCGAGCATCTGGTGAGCGTTGCGGGCGTGCACGGGCTGGCAGTCGGCGGCAGCACCGGCGAGGGGCACACACTGAGCACAGCAGAATTGCGGCAGATTGTCGGCGCGGCAGTTGATGCGGCGGCCGGGCGAGCGCCGGTCATCGCTGGCATCATCGTCGACAGCACGCGCCAAGCGATCGAAAAAGCGCGCGCCCTGGCCGATCTGGATGTGGCGGCGCTGCAGGTTACGCCGGTGCATTATCTCTTCCGCCCCAGCGATGAGACCATGTTTCGACATTTCGCGGCGCTGGCAGAAGCAGCTGCGCAGCCCGTCATGGTCTACAATGTCGTGCCCTGGTCCTATTGTTCGCCGGCGCTGCTGGACAAAATGATGCGCGAGATTGATGGCCTGGTCGGCGTGAAACAGAGCGCGGGCGACCTGAAGCTGTTGGCTGATCTGCTGCTGCGCTCTGCCGATGCCGGCTTGATCATGTCGGCGGTGGATGCGCTGCTCTATCCGTCCTTTGCCCTGGGTGCGCATGGCGCTATCGCCGCGATTTTGAGCGCCGCGCCCGAATTGTGCGTGCAGTTGTGGGATGCGGTGCAGGCGCGCGATCATGAAGTCGCGCTGGATATCCACCGTCGCCTGCTGCCACTTTGGGATGCCATCATGGACGACAACCTGCCCGCCAATGTCAAGACGGCGCTGGAACTGCAAGGGCGACCGGCCGGCCTCCCCCGCAGGCCCATGCCCGCTAGTACGCCCCCACAGCGAGAGGCGATTCGTGCGGCGCTGGCAGAGGCGGGGATGGTATAAGCTGTCCCCATCCCCCACAAGGCGGGAAGGGGAGCTAAGCAATCCGAGATTTGAGCAAGAAAGCCCCCTCTCTATTCATGGGGGAGGGGTTTGGGGTGGGGGTGTAGCGTCGCGCAACTCTTCAAGCCTTCTTTTCTGCAGAATAGCGGACAAGCCCTACGCACACTCCCGCGAAGTGTTTGCCTCTCCCTGACCTGACGGGGGGACTGAGGGGGGTTGTGCGGCTTTTCGTCCCCTGACAACGATCCACATCAGCCACAGCGCGATCGGGATCAGCAGCAGGAAAGACGCCATCACCAGCACAATCCGCAATTCGCCTGTGGAATCGATCAGCCAGCCGGTTGCGCCCGATGACACCGCCGCAAAGAGCGTATAGAGCGCGAATTCTGTGGAAAATACGCGCCCGCGCACCTCGTTGGGCAAGATTTGCAGCAGCAATTGTGTGCCCAGCACCCAGATCAAACCGCCGCCGACGCCGCGCAACAAACCGCCAAACAAAATCACTGGCAGCGAAATCAACGTGGCGGAGATCAAAAAGCCGACAAAAGCGCAGACATAGCCAAAGGCGATCGCCAGCCGCAGCCGCAGATCGCGGTCGCGCGCCCAGTTGCGCCCGACAATCGGTCCGATCCCGCTGCCGATTCCCGACATCACATAGATAAGCCCCAGGCTGATGCTGCCGCCCTCGCCTATCGGGAAATACTGCTCGGCGATGGTCACCTGCGCCACCTGATAAAAGCCGATAATCAGCAAGCCCAGCACGCCCTTGTGTATGGCGATTGAGAAGGTGTCGATGTGCCGCCGCAGATAGCCCAGCCCTTCCAGATATTGGCGAATGCCCGCCAGGATGGATTGGTCGCCGCCCGCTTCCAGGCTCGAACCATAGGGCATGCGCAGCAAGATTAGCGCGCTGAGCAAAAAAGTCACGGCATCGATGATGAACGCTGGATAGACGCCGACCACGCCCGAAACCAACCCGCCCAGCGCCGCGCCAAAGGCCAGCATCACCGACCAGGTCGCTGCCGAAAGCGCATTCGCCACACTCAACTCCGCCGGCGAGGTGATATCGGGCAGGATGGCGTTCCAGGCGGGAAAATAGAAACCCTGCGAGGCGCTCTGGATAGCGGTCAACACATAAACCAGCCAGGCATGTTCGGGCTCGCGCACCAGCACAAAGCCCAGCACGACCACCGCGCGCAGCAAATCGGTGCTGATGACGATGCGCTTGCGGCTGTAGCGGTCGGCTATCACGCCCGCGATGGGACTGACGAGAAAAGGCGCCAGCATGCGCACGACAAACAGACCGCCCACCGCCGTGCCCGATTGGGTCAATGTGGCGATGAGCGCTGCCGATGCGATCAGGTTGAACCAGTCGCCGCACAAGCTGATGATCTGCCCCGACCACAGATAACGAAAGCTGCGGTTGCTGCGGATCAAAGCGATATAACCGGATTGTTTCATGTAGGGAGCTCGCGGTGC
>JAJDZQ010000129.1 GCA_022824565.1 Anaerolineae bacterium
CGCCACCGCTGGATTTGACCAAGCCGACCAGTTCTGCGGCGATTGTGTCGATGCTGGCGATGCCGCGGCTGCCAAAGCCCAGGGCGATGCGTTTCCCCTGCACTTGCCGCGCCAGCCCCAGCCGCGCCCATTCGGCTCGTAGCGTGGCGGGGATGTCTACTGGCTGCGCTTTGGGCAGCGCCTGCGTGATTGGAAACAGGTCGGGGATGTGGATGTCTTCCATTTGTGGGCTCTTTTCGCTTGGTTATCGGGGCGTATTCTAGCACAGATGCAGCGGTGGCTTATACGCGAGAATCGGGTTGCGAGTCTTGATTTTTAGCTTGGCTCTCCATGATCTTTCAAGTAGGTGATCGCATTACGAAGGAAATTCTCTCCATTCTTGAATCGACCCAAGCCTGTGTTGCAACTATCGCACAAGAAACCTCGCCATCGACCTGCGTAGTGGTTATGGTCTGCGACGACTTTTACATTTACACCAACGATGCCCATTTTGCGACAGATCGGGCATTGCCAAAGCGTGCCATGTTTGGGTCGAAGTTTCTTCGCTGCGGCTCGCTCGCGACTAGGGATTGCGCGGCGGTCTATATCTTGTCGGCAGATATTGCATGATGGCCTGCGTGTTTTTCTGCCTTTTGCATCCGTCTGATTTACTTGATATTCGTCTATAGGCTTCAAGACGAAACAGATATTGCAGATTTTCGTTTCAAATCCTTTACCGGTCTTGTAGATATCTATTTCGGCAAGTTCTTCCTCTTTGACGAAAAATTGCTGATTCTGCCCGGGAAGAAAAATAAGCCACTCCGCAGCCGATTCGTTCAGGACGACACCCACTGAATTCTTGGGAAAATGGCTTGGGATTGCATCTCGAACGCCGTGATAGTTGGCAATGCCTGAGCCGCTTGTACAAAGAACCCAATTGGACTTTCCAACAGGGTTAGTCATACTCAACCTCCACTTTCAGACCGTGCATTTCCAGCCGCTGTCGGGCGATCTCAATATACTCCGCCGATATATCGATGCCGATGAAGTCGCGCCCGTGCAGCAGCGCCATCTTGCCGGTCGTGCCGCTTCCGCACATCGGGTCCAGCACCAGGTCGCCGGGCTTGCTCCAGGACAGGATGTGATCTTCTGCCAGCTTCTCTGGGAAGACGGCGGGGTGCTGAAAGGCGATTCTGTCGCGCGTGGTGCCGCCCAGCCCAACCGCGTAGGACCAGATATTTGTGCGCGTCTTCTCTTTTTTGAGTTCGCCAAGTTTCTTCTTGTTGATGCCATCGGGCAGCTTGTTGTGCGTCAGCAATTCCATGCCGTGCCGCGCAGTCGGGACTTTTAATGGATTGAATGTCGCGGGTTTGCCTTTGCTCAACACGAACATGAATTCGTAGGCGTTGGTATAGGCGTTGCTGCGCATGAAGGGCGTGTTCTTCTTCTGGTAGATCATGATATCGTGCGCGGAGAAACCGATCTGCTGGAAGGTTAGCGCCTGGCGAAACGAGGTCAGGCTGCGTCCACCGCGGATACGGTCGCCCACGACCCAAACGACCACGCCGCCGTCCGCTGTAACGCGATATAGCTCTTGCGCAATGTCCTCAAAAGGAAAGCTGTAACCATTGTATTCGCGCAACTGGTCATAGGGCGGCGAGGTGACAACCAGCTGCGCGCTTGCGTCCGCCAGTTCGCGCAGCCGCCCGACGCAATCGCCTGTCATCAGTTTGCCTGCGCACTCAATGTTCTTGCCTGTGGCAGGCTCTCGGACTGTGTTGCTGTTGGCGCGCTGTTCCCGGGCGAGTGTCAATTCCATTTGTTCCATGATCGTCCCGTCCAGATAACCCGGCGAGGTTATGTGCTATTTTGCAAGCATAGCATAGCTATTCGCCATTGACTGTCGCAACTATTTGTAAATGCAAGTCAGCCATGCGGCAACCGGCCAGCGCCGCTCATACGCCAGAATTGTAGGGGCAACTCTTGAATCGCCCACCTGATCAACGACGACATTGCTGGCGAGTCATCGCCTCGTCCCTACAGTTTTCAATTTGAACGGCGTTGTGCCCGAGGCGCTGGCAAGCTAGAATCGGCAGGAATGCAAAGGAGCGCAGGTCATGACAAATCCGCAACTGCTGGACGGCGGCATGGGGCAAGAGATCGTCAATCGCGGCGGCAAAGGCTTGTACGGCGAATGGGCGAGCGGCGCACTCTATGAAGCGCCCGAACTCGTCCGCGAGATTCACCGCGACTACATCGACGCCGGCACCGACATCATCACCGCCAACACCTATGGCACAACGCGCACCCGCCTGCGCTACATAGACAAGGAAGACCAGCTCGCGCCTCTGCTGCAAACCGCCAGCGACCTGGCGAATGCCGCCCGCGACCAGTCTCGCCGCGCTATCCAAATCGCCGCCAGCCTGCCGCCGCTGGAAGCCAGTTATGTCAATACATTCGAATTGTCATTTGATCAGACCGCCGCCGAATTCGCCGAAATGATGGACCTGTTGGCGCCGGGCGTAGATATCTACCTGGGCGAGACTTTTTCGACCAGCTTCGAAGCGCGCGCCTTCCTGCAAGCTGCGCAGGGACGAGGCAAACCGATCTGGCTGGCGCTGACCCTGGACGATCGGCAGCCCGAGCGACTGCGCGGCGGCGAAAAACTGGCCGATGTCATCGCCTCGCTGCCCGAGCCGCTGCCCGATGCCCTGCTGTTGAATTGCTGCAAACCAGCCACCATCAGCCAGTCGCTGCCCATTCTGCAAACTAGCGGGCGGCCTTTCGGCGCATATGCCAATGGCTTCACCGGCATCCCCGACGACTGGGTAGACCGCGGCGGGGTGGCGCAGCTTTCGGCGCGCGAAGATATGTCGCCAGCAGCCTATGCGCGGGATGTGGCGGGCTGGCTTGCAGTAGGCGCGTCTATCGTGGGCGGCTGTTGCGAGACGGGTCCGGCGCATATCGCCCGCCTGCGCGAGCTGATTGACGCGGGCAATGGCACGGCGGAGGCAAGCCAATGACTCAACGTTGCGCAATCATCACCGGCGCGGGCAGCGGCCTGGGACGGGCGATCGCGCTGCGGCTGGCGGCGGCTGGCATGATAGTGCGGCTGGCGGGACGAACCGAGAGCAAGTTGCGCGCGGTCGCGGACGAAATCGCGGCGCTGGGCGGCTCTGCGCAGGTTCATGCGCTCGATCTGGAAGACGACCAGGCGCTGGCGGGGCTGGCGGATGAGCTGGCGGACGCGCGGCTGGATGTGCTGGTCAATTGCGCCGGCGACTGGCTGATCGTCAGGCTGGAAGACACCAGCGATGCCCAGCTCGACCACCTGTTGCGCTTGAATCTGCGCGCGCCTTATGTATTGGCGCGGCGGCTGCTGCCCAACCTGCGCCGCAGTGACAACGCCAGCATCATCAATATCGGCTCCATCGTGACAGCGCTTTCTGTACCTGGCGTCAGCGCATACACCGCGTCCAAAGTCGGCTTGAAAGGCCTCACGGGCGCATTGGCTGCCGAATTGCGCGAAGAGCTGATCCGCGTGGTGATGATATCGCCCGGACCTGCCGATACACCCATGCGCGACGCTGCCTCGCCGGGCATAGACAAGTCGCTGCTGGTCGATCCGCAGACAGTCGCCGAACTGGTGCAGGTGGTCGTGTCGTTGCCGCGCGGCATCACCACCAGCGACTTCACCCTGCATTCCCTGCGCTGGGGCTAGAGCAAACGTCTCCCCGACGAGTCACAGAGGGTAGCCAACCCCTCCCT
>JAJDZQ010000076.1 GCA_022824565.1 Anaerolineae bacterium
GCAGATGGACGATGACGACATCCTTTCGGGTGGCAACAACCGGCGGCATATCATCATGGAGTGCGAGAATTCGCTGAGGCGACTGCAAACCGACTACATCGACTTGTATCAGTTGCACCGTCCCAATCCCGATATCCCGATCGACGAAACCTTACGCGCGCTGGACGACCTCATCACCGCCGGCAAAGTGCGCTATATCGGCAGCAGCTCCTTCCCATCCTGGCGCGTCATGGAGTCGCTGTGGGTCGCCAAAGAACTGGGATTGAACCGCTTCGTGAGCGAGCAACCGCCCTATCACCTGCTCGACCGCAGCATCGAGCGCGAGATGATCCCCATGGCAAAGTCCTATGGCATCGCCATCATCCCCTGGTCGCCATTGGCGCGCGGATTCCTGAGTGGCAAGTATAAGCGCGGCGAGCCGATCCCCGGCGACAGCCGCTTCGGCAGCGACTCCGGGCGAGGAGCGGCTTTCCAACGGCGGCGCGACCAGCACTTCACCAACCTCGGCTTCGATGTGCTGGACACAGTGCAAGCAATCGCCGCCGAAAAAGGGGTAAGCTCCAGCCAGATCGCCTTGGCTTGGGTCAACAGCAAGCCGGGCATCACCGCTCCTATCATCGGCCCGCGCACTATGGCGCATCTGGATGACAACCTGGGCGCGCTGGAAGTTGAATTGAACGCTGATGATCACGCGCGGCTGGATGCTGTCGCCGAACCAGAGCGCGCCACCGTGCCCTATTATCACGGCAGCATGGTCAACTTCAAACCGAACGATCATGCCTGGCTGTAATTGCCGGAGAAGAGCCGCCTCGAAGCAATCACAGGCCGTCTCTTCAGCGCCTTCCAGCAGGCAAATTTGAGGCAATTGGGCTGTCTAGCCAGGCGTCGCTGCTTTTTTGATCTGCAGCAGCCGCTTGTATTCGTCGCTGGCTTTGTAGTGCTCGTCCAGCGGATAACAGCCAGAAACCATGCCATTGCGCGGGGCGGTCGTGCAATCGCTGAAGGTTCGGCAGATTCGTTTGCGCTGCAGCGGTCGCCCCGCCAGCAAGTCGGCAGGCAGCTGCGGATAGCTCAATGCCATCCGTCCCAAGCCCACAAAGTCTGTCAAGCCTTGGCGCGTTGCAGCTTGCGCCACATTGGGCAGCCAATCCTGCAAATAGGAATAGCCCGAGCCGACAAGGGTTAAATCGGGGAAGGCTTCTTTTAGCTCTGCCGTAACCTGTATCTGGCGCGCCACGCCCACCAGGGGATCCTCTGGCAGCAGGTAGCCATCCGAAGGCGGAAAAATCGCCGGTCTCTGGATGTGAAAATTGTAATAGGGGCTGCCAGCTGTGATGCAAACCAACTGGATATCCAGGCTTTGCAGCAAATCCAGGAAGCGCCGCGGTTCGCTGAGGTCATAGCCAGTGCCTGTCCCATCGCCGCCAAAAGCATAGGGATAGCGGTTAGCGGAATATGGCGCTGGCTCGCCGATGCGGTCGCTGCCCGGCTGAAAAGGAATCCAGTCGATGGCGCTCAACCGCACGCCGATATCCAATCCGGGCGCGCGCGAGCGGATTAGCTCAACCGTATCGCGCAGAAACCGCGTGCGATTCTCAAAGCCGCCGCCAAACTTGCCGGCGCGGTCAACTGCGCTTAGGAATTCATGTCCCAGATAGCCATGGCAATGCTTGATATCGACAAAGTCGAAACCAGCCTGCTGGGCAAAAACGGCCGCCTGCCCAAAGTCTTCGATCAACTGCTCGATTTCGGCATCGCTCAGCACACAAGCGTCATCTTCAACCTGAAACTTGGTATCGAGAACAGGGTGTCGATACAGCACAAGCGGCTCGAGCTGGGCGCTATTGGGGCGGCAGAACCGTCCGGAATGCGTCAATTGCAGGCCAATCAGCAAGTCGTCTGCGCCTGCGAAGTCCTGGGCATGCGCGTTCAGCAGGTCGGCGCGCAAGCCAGCGATGCCAGCCAGGTTGGCGCCGTTGAGGACCAGTTGGCGGGCATTGGCGCGTCCATCGTGGCGCACCGCGACAGCCTCGCCACCCCAGATCAACTTTGCGCCGCTCTGTCCAAAGCGCCGCCAGCGTCGCCGCGTCAACTCGGTGGGCAGGCCCTCCGCCGTGCCATCCCAACCTTCCATGGGCAGGATGCAAAAGCGATTGGCCAATGTTCGCCCACGATACGCATAAGAGCGCGCCAGGGGCGATGTTGCGCCGCGGGCAAGTTGTTCGTCTATTGGCAAATCTGCGCCGACCGACTGACAATAGTTTGTGAATTGCTCGAAAGTGCGCAATTGGGCAACGCGTCTGATCGCCATGGGCTAGCTTTCGTCCAGGACGCCGAGCCGCCCGGCAATATCGCGCAGGATGGCGATGTCGCTTTGCGGACGGGGTGGCGAGTCGGCATGGGTTTTATGCGAGCCAATCCAGCCGCGAAGTTTCAGAAATTGCGCAGCCGAATGTTTGTAGGCTGGCACAGGCGCACGAAAAGCCAGGAAACCCAGATATTGCAGCAGGTCGTTTAATTCATAGAAGCCCGCATCGGCATCCAGCCACATTTGGTCGCGCCGGGCGAACAGATCGGGCGCAAAGGTGCTCAAGCCCAGCAGGTAATCGCTGCCATACATAACCATGTCAATCGCCAGGTCGTTGCCGGTATACACCTTGAAATCGCTGCGCACTTCATCGCGCAGGCGGATGCGCTGCCATTCCAGCTGGCGGCTTAGCGACGAGTGCTTCGCGCCCAGGCATTTTTCCAGGCCCAGCAAGCCGCGGTAGGTAGCGAGGCTGTAGATCGCGCCGAAGGGAGCGAACATCTTGCCCAACTCAAAAGCGATGAACCCGTCTGTTTCAGCGCCAATCTGTTCGTAGCCGCGCAGGATGTCCGCCTCTGGCTGGTTCGTCAAACCGAAAGACTGGAATACGATGGGCGTGCCGCCGTGTCGCTGAATGCTCTCGACCTGGCTGGCATAGGTGGCGAAGTCGAATGCGGCACCGGGCTGGTCGCCCACGAACGCGCCGGCCACAAAGCGACCGCCGTCGAGCGTGCAGCTCGTCGCGCGCAAGACTTTTTGCCGCTGTTCTTCGCTGATGAGGTTGGCGAAGCCCGTGTCCATGTTGACCGCAGGCGTAAGGCCAGCTTCTGCTGTGCGGCGCACATGGCTGGCGAGCCCGGGCCAGTCGACCTCGCCATTCTCGTGGAAAGGCAGCAATATCGCCGAGATGCCTTCGATTTTGCGCTGGGGGCGGATGAGATCTTGCGGTTCTTGCTGCATAGCGCAATCCTCGTCAAGTTGTTTTTTGATTATCATTCGCGCTGCGGCGAAATCTCGGCGACCGGCTGCACATGGAAACGGGGATTGGCCTTTAGCAAGCCGAGCTCCTCGCCATTTCTGCTGGCGCGCACATCATCGCGGTGGTATTGCACAGCATAACCCAGGCGCGGCTGGTCGGTGCTGTTTGCGCCAGAGCCATGCAGAGTCAGCCTGGTGAAAGCCACCGCATCGCCCGGCATCATGCGCAGCGGCAGAAATGATGTCGGTTCGACTGCGACTGTGCGGTGCCCATCGCGGTCTTCGCTTTCTATCGAGTCCAACGTGCCGGCCAGGTGCGTCGCCGGCGCGATCTGCAAGCAGCCATTCAGCGGACTCATTTCCATCAGCGCGAACCAGATATTCGTGCCCGGACCAGCAAAGCGCGTGTATTGATTGTCCTGGTGGAAATGAAATCGGCCACCGCCACCACCACTTTTGACCGCAGTGAAGGGCAGATAAACGGTCGATGGTCCGCGCATCAACTGCGCAGCGATAGCCTGCAATGCCTCGCTGTGCACCAGGCGCGCCAAGCCCGAACCAGCCAGATATTGACGGCTTTGACGCAGCTTGTCTTTGGATGTGCTGGCATTGCGCAGGGCTTCGCGGCTGATCCCCAACCCCGCCATGATGTCCAGCACTTCTGCCGCCAGGTCTTCCGCCGCCTCGCGACTGAGCAAACCGGGCAGCGACAAGTAGCCGTACTTGTCATAGAAGTTGACCTCGTTTTCGGTCAGTTCGCGGTAACGCAACAATTCGGCAGCCATTTCACTGTCCTCGCGGTTCGATGTGGCGATTATGCCATAGTCGGCAATTGCTCGCGCTTTATCTCAAAACGCATTTCGCCGCTGGCCAGATACGCAATCAACTCATCCAGCATGCACTCGCCTAGGCGTCGTGTGTCATTCACGCCGATAGCGCCAGCCGTGTGCGGAGTCAACACGACATTCGGCAGGTCGTACAGCGCAGATTCGGGCGGTGGCGGCTCGGGGTGGGTGACATCCAGCAGCGCATACACATCGGGGCGTTGGCGCAGCACATCAATGAGCGCGCCTTCGTCCACCAGCGCGCCACGCGCACTGTTGATAAATGTGCTGTAGGGCGGAAGCTGTTCCAACAACTGCCGATTGACCAGGCCCTCGGTCTCTGGCAGCCAGGGCGCATGCAGCGAAGTAACCGCCGATGAAGCAAACAAGTCGGCCAGGCTGACCAGCTCGATACCCAATTCGGCTGCGTCCTGGGCGTTGGCATACGGATCGTAGGCAACGATGCACACGCGAAATGGCTTCAACAGGCGGATCACCTGCCGGCCTACCATACTCAAACCGATGATGCCGACAGTCGCGCCACGCACACCCTGGTAAGCGCGATTTTTGCTCTCGTTAGAAAAAGTGCGCTGCTGCCGCACCCGCGCGACTTCGCTCCACATGCCTTTGAGCGAGAGCACAATCTGCGCGACCACAACTTCAGCCACACATTCGGCGTTGGCAGAAGCGGCATGCGTGATGCGGATGCCCCGCTCCCACATGGCATCGCTGACCAAGCGCTTAATCGTGCCAGCGCCATAAAAGACCGCTTGCAGCTGCGGCGCATTGGCAAGAAAGGCGGCATCCAGGCGCGGGCACAACCAGGACGATATGAGGATCTCCATTTCTTGCAGCAATGACGGGTTGGCAGCAATCTGCGCTTTGGTCTGGGGCGGCGCGATTACCTCGACATGCCTGGCGAATTGCGCGATCAAGTCGTCTGGATACACGCGCTGGCGGATGTTGTCTTCCAAGATGAAAAGCGCTTTGGGCATGGGCTCTCCTTGCGGCGCGGTCTGCCAGCCTATAGTATCATTGGAGCGCAAGCTTGTACAAGAATCCCGCGCCAGCTCGCAAAGGACGGCAAATGCTCATTTCCCAGATGAACTGGATGCAGGTGGAGGAGTTCCTGCGCCGAGACGATCGCTGCATCCTGCCCACCGGCAGCACCGAACAGCACGCCTATCTCAGCCTCAGCGTGGATACCATCCTGGCAGCGCGCCTGGCTGAAGAAGTGGGCGAGCTGGCGGATGTGCCGGTCTACCCTGCCCTGCCCTATGGCCTGGCAACACAATGGACAGCTTTTCCTGGCACGGTCACGCTGCGCATCGACACCTATCTGGCGCTGATTCGCGATGTGCTGGACAGCATCAAGCGCGCCGGTTTTCGACGCATCCTGCTCATCAACGGGCATGGTGGCAATGCGCCGGCCCAAGGCCTGCTGCGCGAATGGATGATGGACAATCCCGATGCCACCGTGCAATGGCACAACTGGTACAACGCGCCGCAAACCTGGGAGAAAGTGCTGCAAACCGATCCGCTTTGTTCGCACGCGTCGTGGATGGAAAATTATCCCTGGACGCGGCTGCCCGGGCTCGCGCTGCCCAAAGGCGCAAAACCGCTGACCGATTTACACAGGCTTGCGCAACTGAACCCGCAGCAAACACGCGAGCAGCTGGGCGATGGCAATATGGGCGGCCTGTATCAACGTAGCGACGATGAAATGTTGGCGATTTGGCAAGTGGCAGTCGCAGAAACCTGCGCGCTGCTGGAGAGGGATTGGGACTAGATGAACCTGTTGATTTGGGGAGCGGGCGCGATCGGCGGCACAGTCGGCGCATTCTTGCAGCGCGCCGGGCACGATGTCGCTTTTGTGGATGTCGTGCCAGAACATGTGGCTGCTATCAACGACAATGGACTGCGCATCAGCGGTCCGATTGACGAGTTTCGCGTCGATGCCCGCGCCTTCACGCCACAGCAGCTTGCGGGCCGGCATCAGACTATCTTGCTTTGCACAAAGTCGCAGCATACGCGGGCGGCTGCCGAGTCGCTTGCGCCATTCCTCGCCGAAGCTGGCTGCGTTGTTTCGCTGCAGAATGGTTTGAACGAATTGACCATCGCCGAGATTGTCGGTCGGCAGCGCACAGTCGGCGCATTCGTCAATTTCAGCGCCGATTATCATGGTCCGGGCGAGATTCTCTTTGGGGGACGCGGCGCTGTCGTCATTGGCGAGCTGGACGGCGCAGATAGCCAGCGCGCGCGGCAGTTGGTCGAGGCGCTGCGCGACTTTGACGTTGACGCGCAATTCACCAAAAACATCTTTGGCTATTTGTGGGGCAAGGAAGCCTACGGCGCAATGTTGTTCGTCTCCGCCCTAACACACGAGTCCATCGCCGCCGCCTTGTCCAACGCGCGTTTTCGTCCGCTTTACATCCGCGCTGCCCAAGAAGTCGTCTGGCTGGCGGCTGAGCTGGGCATCAGGCCACTGGGTTTCAACGGCTTTGAACCGGCGCTTTTTCTGGCGGACGATCAAGCCGGCATAGCGCGATCGCTCGATTCGTTGGTGGCGTTTAACAAGCTATCGGCGAAGACACACAGCGGCATTTGGCGCGACCTGGCTGTGCGTAAACGCGCCACAGAGGTTTCGATGTACGAGCCGCTGCTGGCGCAAGCAGATGCAATCGGCATGGACATGCCCTTGACGCGCCGCTGGATAGCCATGATTGGCGAGATTGAACATGGCGCGCGCGAACAGAGCCTGGGCAACCTGGAAGACCTAAGGGCGGAGTTCTCATGAATATCGACTTCACGGGCAAGACGGCAATCGTAACTGGCGCGGCGCACGGATTTGGACGCGCAATCAGCCTGGCATTCGCGCAGCGCGGCGCATCTGTCTGGGCATGTGATGTGCTGGCGGACGAACTGGCAGAAACAATGGCGCTGTGCGAGGCAACGAGCGGCAAGTGTCAGGCGCGGGTCGTCGATGTGCGCGATCGTGCCGCAGTTTTCGGGCTGGTGGACGAGGTGATCGCGAGCGATGGCTGCGTGCAGATCCTGGTCAACAATGCGGGCGGCGTGCTGGGGCAAGTCGGTCGCCCACTGGAAGAGATCAGCGAAGAGGATTGGAACAGCATCTTCGAGGTCAACGCGCGCGGGGCATTCTACTTCTCGCAGGCTGTCGCGCCATCCATGAAAGCTGCGCGCTTCGGCCGCATCATCAACATTTCCAGCGGCGCCGGTTTGGGCGTCAGTCTAACAGGCATCCAGGCTTATGCGGCGGCGAAGGCTGCGCAGATCGGCTTGACCCGGCAACTGGCGCACGAATTGGGCGAGTGGCAAATCACAGTCAACAACATCGCGCCGGGCTTTGTGCTGTCCAATCCCAATTCTATCCGCCAATTCGAATCGTATGGCGAAGCGGGTCAACGCGCTTTAGTGAATCGCTTCGCCATGAAGCGGCTGGGCAGCGCCGAAGATATTGCCAACGGCGTCGTTTTCTTCGCATCTGAATACGCGGGTTGGATTACCGGGCAAGTATTGCCCATCGATGGCGGCAAGTTGTGAGCTCGACATAGCAGCCATGTCAATCCAACAAAAAAGCCCACGGTTGGTGGGCTTTGCTGTGCTTCTTGTTTGTTGGTTTATCGCGATGACAGCGCCTCCAGCACGCGCGGCGCAGTCATCGGCGTCTGTGTCATGCGCACGCCGGTTGCATGCGCGACAGCATTGGCGATCGCGGCCACAGTGGGGATGACGGGCGGCTCGCCCACGCCACGAGCGCCAAAAGGACCGCTCCGCGAAGGCACCTCGACAATCTGCGTGTGAATGGGCGCGGCTTGCACGGCATCGGGCATGGCATAGTCCATCCACGAGCCAGACAACAGCTGACCATCATCGCCATAGCGCATCTCTTCGAAGAGCGCCCAGCCGACACCCTGCACCGCCCCGCCTTGCATCTGGCCCTGCACCGCCAGCGGATTGATGGCGCGTCCGACTTCTTGCACAACTGCCAGATTCAGCAGGTTGACATCGCCGGTTTCTTCATCCACCTCGACCTCGGCGATCTGCGCGCAGAACGATGGCGCGCGGTCGGTGACGGCTTGGCTGCCACTGCCGTGCACCGGCTCGTAACGCCCGCCAAAGGTCATGGCTTTGCCAGCGAGCTCGCCCAGGCTGAGCGACCGATCGGGGAAGCCACGCACCTGCACGCGGCCATCGACGATTTCCAGGTCTTCGGCAGAAACTTCAAATTCTTCCGCGGCGATAGCGAACGTTTGCCGACGGGCGTCTTGGGCCGCGCGGATAACAGCGTTGCCCAGCGTATAGGTGGTCTTGCTGCCGCCGACGCCGCCGCCATAAGGAGCGCTATCGGTATCGCTGTAGACGAAGCGCACTTTGTCGGGCGCAACGCCATAGGCTTCGGCTGCCAGCATCGCAAAAGTGGTCGGCGTCCCGCTGAGGTCGGCTGTGCCGATCTGCACTTGCAACACGCCGTCGCGGTTGAGCTTGCAGACGGCTGCGCCGGGCTCCAGACCACCCATCCAGCCTCCGATGGCCACGCCGACGCCACGCCCTTGGTTGCGTGATGATTCGCGGTTTTGCCACAGGGGATGCTGTTTGGCGGCTTCCAGCGTCTCGACCATGCCGATAGGCGCAAATTCGCTGCCATCGGGCGCAGGATCGCCGCTGCGGGCGGCATTTTTCAGGCGCAGGTCGACCGGGTCCATGCCCAGCTGAGCAGCGGCTTCATCAAAGAGCGTTTCGACCGCCATGAACGCTGTTGGCGAAGTCGGCGCGCGATAAGCGCCCACCGATTGTTTGTTGGTGATCACATTGGTCGATGCCAGCGACAGATTTTCGCAGGGGTAAAAGCTGGCGAATTGCATCGCCGCGAAGCCACCCAAGCCGCTGGGATATACACCCGTATCGGCGGTCACATCGGCTTGCATGGCCAGCAGCTGGCCATCGCTAGCGAAGCCCAGCTTGCCATACAGGCGCAGCGCCGGCGCGGGATTGGTCGTCAGCAGCTCTTCACTGCGCGTCAGGATGAGGCTGACGGGCTTGCCAACTGTTGCGGCAACCAGCGCGACCAGCGGCTCGTACAAACCAAACTTCGCTCCAAATGCGCCGCCCACCGGCATCCCGTAGACCGTGACATCCGACTCGGGCACGCCCAGCACATCGGCCACATCCTGGCGCACGCCAAATGGCGACTGCAAGCTGCCCCACATGGTCGCGCCACCTGTGATCGGGTTGGGCTGCACGACCCAGCCCTGCGTTTCTATGGAACTTTGATGCACCATGGGCGTTTCGAAGGTTCGCTCGACAACGACTGCCGCCTGCGCAAAAGCAGCTGCGCAATCGCCCGTCGCCAGCTGCGTCTTGCCGGCGATGTTGGACGGCTCTTCATCTTCCGATTCAGACTCGCCACCGGTATCTGCGCCATGCGCGGCTTCATCTTCCGCTCCGGTGGGGATGCCTTGCGGCCAGATGACGGGCGCGCCTTTGGCCACAGCCGCGTCCATCGTATTTACCGACGAAAGCGGGTCATAATCAATCTCCACCAGCTCCGCGCCATCAGCCGCAGCCGCCGGCGTCTCTGCCAGCACGATGGCGACCGGCTGCCCGACGAAGATGACACGGTCGCGCGCCAGCATCAATCTCGCTCGCGATGATGGCACGACCTTGGGCAAGTCTTCGGCTGTCAATACCGAGCTCACGCCAGGTACCGCCAAAGCCGCGCCGCAGTCAATGCTTCTGATGGTAGCGTGCGCATAGGTGCTCAAGACGAAGCGCGCATGCAGCATGCCACTCAGCTTGAGGTCGCCAGTGTATTTCAGGTTGCCCGTGATCTTGGCAGGACCATCGATCATGGGGGTTGGTTTGCCTACAAATGAGAAATCTGACATTGAAAATCGCTCCTCTCCACGATTGGGGGACACAATGAGTCTAGCTGGCGCGCGCCATATCCACCACTGGATACCCTTCCGTTTGCGTGCGCTTGCGAAACAGCTTGCTGATATGTTGCGTCATCTCGCCGGTCGCGCCACAGCCGATCTGCCTGCCGTCCAGCTCGACCACGGGCGCAAGCTCGCCCATGGTGCCTGTGCAGAACATCTCGTCTGCCCGATAGACCTCGCCAAGCGACAAATTCTTGACCTGGCAAGCGATACCGGCGGCAGCGCAGATCTCCAGCACAGCCGAGCGCGTGATGCCTTCTGGACAACTGCCAGTATCCGAAGTTTGCACGACGCCATCGCGCACAATGAATACATGAGTGGCGTTTGTTTCTGCCACATTGCCTTGATAATCCAGCATCAAGGCATCGTCCATGCCCGCCGCATTCGCCTCGATCTTCGCCAATATCGAGTTGATCAGGTTGCAGCTATGGATATTTTGGTCGACGCAGTCGGGCGGGATGCGCCGGATGCCCGATGTGATGAGGCGGATGCCGCTCTTGTCATAAACGGGCGGTTTGTGCTCGGCCAGCACGATCAACGTCGGACCGCTGGTATTCAGGCGCGTATCCATGCCGCTAGTATATTTGACACCGCGGCTCAAGGTCAAACGAATGTGCACGCCGTCGGTCATCGCGTTGGCGGCCAAGGTCTTGCGGATCTCGGCGATGATGGCAGCATGGCTGGGTATCTCGGCGAAAGCCATGGCTTTGGCAGAATCGCGCAGCCGGTCCAGATGCGGGATCAACTTGAAGATGCGCCCTTGATAAAGCCGCAGCCCCTCCCACACCGCATCGCCGCCCTGCACCGCCGAGTCGAACGGGCTGATGCCAGCGACATCGCGGTGCAACAGCTCGCCATTGATATTGATGAGCAGATCGCGGTTCTTGGGGTTATAGGCTTGTTTCATGATTCTCCCGGGCCGATACGGTGTTGCGCCAACTTGTCATAGAGCGGCTGACAGGCCACCAGCAGTCCGCGCAGATGGTCGGGCAGAGGCCTGTCGTCCTCTTGATACGGCGCGAAGCCGGTCGATTGTTCGACTGCGCCATACCAGTGCTTCGCCCAAACGCCATCGGTAGCGCGCGCGCCCGCCTGCCAGCCCAGCATGCAGTCGTCATAGGGCACATCCAGCGCCGCACACAAGCGACGCAGCATTAACGCTGGCTGTTGCAAGACATCGCGCGCATCGATCACCGGCGGGACCGTGCCAGTTTGCTCGCGCACAGCCTCAAAGAGCTCGACCTGCTGGGGCAAGCCGGTCTGCTCCAGGCGCGGCTGGGGGAGCACTTTCATCAGCGAAAGCAGCATGCGGCGCGGGTCGCGGATGAGAAAGCCGTTTGCTACCTTCCCCAGCCAGCTTCTTTCGATATGGGGCAACATGTGATGCGTCATATGCTTGTGATACACAATCGCAGAATCACCGCCTCCGCACAGCAACTGGTCGATAACGGCGCGCCAATCGGTGGCATAGCTGCGCACGATCTCGTCTGCGCCAGGATGCGCATAACCGGTGGACAGCAGATAATGCGCATAAAAGGGCTCGTCCACCACGCGCGTATCGGCACGGCTGCCCCAAGAGCGCATCAATGCCGTCGAGATATTGCGTGGACCCGACCACATCGCTATGATTCGCTGCGGCATGATTTTCTGACCTGTTGTGTATTCGCCGCGCCAAAGCAACCATTTTACCCGAAAGTCGCCGCCTTGTCACATCGCTGGTCGCGCAAAACACTAGCCGGGCTGCTGGCGATTGTCGCGCTGGCTGGGCTGGGCTGGCTCGCGCGGGAATGGGCAGGCACCGCGCCAATGCAGCAAGAGCCGCTCGGTCTATCTCAGCAATTCGTGCAAACCCAAAAGCCGCAGGTCTGCGTGCATACCCTGCTGGAAAACGAAGTCGAAGCGACGAAGATCTTGCGCTCGCTGGAAATGACGCGCGAGCTGGGCGCAGGCACAATCGTGCAATTTTTCCCATGGGCTTATGTCGAGTGGCAAGCAGGCCAATACGACTGGAAGAGAACCGACAGCATCGTGCGTTTGGCGCGGCTGCAAGGCCTGCACATTATCGCGCGGCTGGGTTTGGTGCCAGGCTGGGCGCGGAACCCTGGCACGACCTTGACCAACCTGCCCGACGCCGCATTTGCGGACTTTGCCGAATATGCCGCCGCATTCGCCGCTCGCTATGCAGCAGATATCCAGCGCATCATCATTTGGAACGAGCCAAACCTCAGCGCGGAATGGGGCTTCCAGCCTGTCGATCCAGCCCGTTATGCGCGCTTGCTCGCGGTCAGTTATGCGCGTATCAAGCAAGCCAATCCAGCCGCTGTTGTGCTGGCCGGGGCGCTGGCACCGACGTTGGAAAAACCGGGCAGCAGAGTCGGGCTCAACGAACTCGATTATGTAGCCGCGCTGTATCAACTTGGCGCGCAGGAACATTTTGATGCGCTGGCTGTGCATACCTATGGCTTCCGCGCTGCCCCAGAAGTCCCACCACATCCGGACCAACTCAACTTTCGGCGAGTCGAACTGCTGCGCCAGGTCATGGTCAACAACGGCGACAGCCACAAGCCAATCACCATCACCGAAACCGGCTGGAACGATCATGCGCGCTGGCTGCATGCCGTTCGTCCATCTCAACGCGCTGCCTATACGTTACGCGCCTTTCAATATGCCGAAGCCAATTGGGATTGGCTGGCGACCATGTGCATCTGGGCGCTGCGCTACCCGGCCGATCTACGCGGCTATCCCGATGGCTACACATTAATCAACGCGGAGTTCTTGCCCAAGCCCGTCTATTTTGAATTGCAAGCCTATGCTCGTGGCTGGGCTGCGCAGGAATCGCTTTGGCTGCGGCCGCCGGGCGAAACCTGATGCGGCGTCGGATATTTTTCCTATTTGCGCAGGCAGCGCTGGCGGTCGCGCTATTTGTGGCGACCATCCTGCACAGCGCCATAGCCGACCGCGAGCGAGCCTTCCCGACTGGCGCAATACGCATCGGCGTGGATGCCAGCTATCCGCCCTTCGCCGTGGACGAAGACGGTGCCTTGCGCGGACTGGATATCGACCTGGCTGCGGCCATCGCGCGGGAAATCGGCATGCCAGCCCAGTTTCGCAACATAGGCTTTTACAGCCTGTACGACGCGCTCATCAGCGGCGAAGTCGATGCGTTGGTGTCGTCACTACCCATCGATGCAGCGCGCGCAGACGATGTGCGCTATACCAGCGACTATTTCAACAATGGACTGGTCCTGGTATCCGCCGCCGATTCGCCGAGCCTGGATATCGAGAATCTGGCTGGCCAACGCATCTCCTTTGAATATGCCAGCAGCGCCGACAGCCTGTTGCGCGGGTGGTCTGCCAGCAGCAGCGAGCTCCAGCGCATGCCCTACGAATTGCCAACCTACGCGCTGGATGCCTTGCGCCTGGGCCATGCCGATGCCGCCCTGACAGACAACCTGACCTACCGCTTCTACCAGCGCCAGCACAGCCAGTGGGCCTCCGCCAGCCAGTTTATCACGCACGATCCCTATGCCATCGCCGTGCGCCGCGACAATCACGATGCCTGGCAGTTGATCGAAGCAGCGCTCGGGCAGTTGCGCGCAGGAGGTGAATTGGCTAGACTCAGCGCGCTGTGGATATAGATTTTCGCGCTTGAAAAACGACGCAGGAAGGCGAACATGGGCGAAATGGTGCGCTGGGGCATATTGAGCACAGCCAACATCGGACGCAAAGTCATCCCGGCCATCCATGCCTCGCGCAATGGCGTCGTCTCGGCAGTGGGCAGTCGCTCGTTGGCCGGCGCGCGGGCCTTCGCAGCCGAACAGCATATCCCGCGCGCGCATGGCAGTTACGAAGACTTGCTGGCTGATCCAGCCATAGACGCGATTTACATCCCGCTACCCAACAGCCTGCACGCCGAATGGAGCATCAAATGCGCCCGGGCTGGCATTCCCACACTATGTGAGAAGCCATTCGCCAGCGACGCAGCCGAAGCCCAGTCCATCGTCGCTGCCTTTGCAGAGCAAGCTGTCTTGCTGGCAGAAGCGTTTATGTATCGTTTTCATCCGCAGCATACCAAGGTCAAGCAGATCATCGCCGAGGGCGGCATTGGCGACATGCAGATAATCAGCAGCGCCTTCACCTTCCCAATCAACGATGCCGCCAACATTCGTCTGAGCAAGCCGCTGGCGGGTGGCGCGTTGATGGATGTGGGCTGCTATTGCGTCAATTTGCTGCGCTTCATCACCGGCGAAGAACCCAGCCAGGCATCAGCCAGCAAACGAATCGGCCAAGCATCCAACGTGGACGAGGCGCTGGCGGGCGCGCTGCAGTTTCCATCGGGCGTCATCGGCAGTTTTCACTGTGGTCTGCGCGCCTGGCGTGAACACAGCTATACGATCAAAGGCACAGCAGGCATGCTGCGCGTGCCCGCCAGCTTCGTGCCCGACAAGAATGCCGCAACCTGCGTCCAGCATTGGCATGGCGATGACTATACCGAACATCGCATCCCGCCTGTCGATCAGTATCAGTTGATGGTCGAGGACTTCGCCGATGCGCTGCTGGGTGGCCGAGCGCCGCGCTTCCCCGCCAGCGACGCCGTTGCCAACATGGCCATCATCGACCAGTTGCTGGGGTCAGCAAGCTAAGCGCTAAACCCCCACCCCCGAAGCATCAAGGAGGGGAAGGGTCCGGGGATGGAGGGCTTGGATTAATGATGGTGCAGGTCTATAAGTTCGCCCGTCTGCACGCGCCACAGCGAAGCGTACAAGCCATCGTGCAGCAGCAGGTCATCATGATCGCCGCTTTCCAGCAGCGCCCCATGTTGCAGCACATAGATCGTGTCGGCGTTGCGCACGGTCGACAGCCGATGCGCGATGACGATGGTGGTGCGCCCGATGACGATGCGCTCCAGAGACCGTTGGATGGCGGCTTCGGTTTCGTTATCGACTGACGATGTGGCTTCGTCCAGGATGAGGATGGGCGGGTCTTTCAAGACAGCGCGAGCGATGGACAGCCGCTGACGTTGCCCGCCCGAGAGTTTTTGTCCGCGCTCGCCGACTATCGTGTCATAACCCTGCGGCAAGTCCATGATGAATTCGTGGGCTTCGGCGATCTTTGCGGCTTCGATGACCAGCTGCTCGGACACATCCTGGCTGCCATAGGTGATATTCTCGCGCACGCTGCCATGAAACAGGAAGACATCCTGGCTGACCAAACCGATAGCAGTGCGGATATCTTCCTGCTTCAGTTCGCGCAGGTCATAGCCATCCAGCAGCACGCGCCCGCTCGTCACATCATAATAGCGCAGCAGCAGCTTGATGACCGTGCTCTTGCCAGCGCCTGTCGCGCCGACGATGGCGACTGTATCGCCAGCTGGCACCTCGAATGTCAGCCCGCTGATGACCTCGCGACCGTCGCTATAGGCAAAATCCACAGCATCCAGCCACATATGTCCGCGCACATCCCGCTTCTTCAGGCGGTAGGGACCATCGACGATGCTGGACTCGATGCTCAGCAGATCGAGAATGCGGATGGTGGACGCCATGGCGCGCTGGTATTGGTCAAAAGTTTCGCCCAGCTTGGTCAGGGGCCAGAGCAAGCGCTGCGTCATGAAAATCAGCACGCTGTAAGCGCCGATATCCAGCGCGCCGTCCAGTGTCAGCTGCCCGCCCGCCACCGTGATAGCGATAAAACCCGACACAATCGCCATGCGGATCAAAGGCGTAAAAGCCGAACTGAGGCGGATAGCGCGGCGATTGCGTTCCAGGTACTCGCCGCTTTCGACACGCAGGCGCTGGGCTTCGTAGGCTTCGGCAGTGAAACTCTTGATGGTGGCGATGCCGCTCAAGCTGTTGGCCAGTTGATGATTGATCATGCTAACTTGCTCGCGGACCGCGCTGTAGAGTGGCGCGAGCAACTTTTGGAAGCGCAGCGATCCCCAGATGATGATGGGCACGGGCACAGCCGCCATCCAAGCCACGCTGGGAGCGATGACAACGAAGATGCCGCCGATGACAATCACAGTCGTCAATATCTGCACGACATCACTTGCGCCAATATCCAAAAAGCGCTCTAGCTGGTTAATGTCGTCGTTGAGCACCGACATGAGACCGCCTGTGCTCTGGTCTTCAAAATACGCCATTTCCAGGTGCTGCACATGGTTATAGGCTTCGGCGCGCAGGTCGTGCTGCATCGACTGCGCCAGATTGCGCCAATAGACACGTTGAATGTATTCAAATGCCGATTCCAGTATCCAGATCAGCAAGGTAAGCCCGCCCAATATCAGCAGCTGCACAGACAGATCGCTGACGCCCAGCCGGCCCAGCAGCGAGGCTTCTCGCAGCACCACGATATCCACAGCCATGCCGATCAACACCGGCGGCATGATGTCGAAGATCTTGCCCAGGACTGAATAAAAGGTCGCCAGCGCTACCCGCCGTTTGTAGACAGACGCATAATTCAATAGGCGAACGAAAGGATGGCCGGTTGGTTTTTCAGCTTTGGTCATAAGCTCAGGAACAGTCGGGCGCATAAGCCGCGCAGTATAGACGAGGCCGCCCAGACTTGCCAGATGCGGCTGTGCGCATTACAGGGCAATCGCATTACGACATAAGCTCGCTTTGACAGCGACGAAGCATAAAAGCTCAACACAGAGAATAAAGAGAGCACAGAGAACACAGAGAAATTCGTTGAATGTGGCCTGGAATGACTGACAGGCTGCACTCATTGAAACAAAGATTCCGAATTGCTCTTCCTCACAATTCCACTCTCTGTGGCTCAATGCCGCTGTGGCAAATAAGCAATGCAATGCGGTTTTTCTGCGGCGCATTAGCGGATCAAACCGCCACCAGACTCGCCAGTTGCCAGAGCCGCCACCGCCTCGCGGTCGACCAAGGGCAGGTCGCCGGGGATGGTATATTTCATAGCAGACATAGCCGCGCCCCATTTCAGCGCCAGCTCGACATCAGCGTGCCGCAGCCAGGCGTACAAGAAGCCCGCCGCAAACGCATCGCCGCCACCAATCCGCCCGACTTCGCCCGCCAGAATCGCCGGTTGTCGAAGGACTTCGCCCGTTGTCGGCCTGGCGATAGCCCCGTCCACCCCCAGCGTCATCACGATCAACGTATTGGGGAAGCGCTCAGCCAATCCCAAAAGCGCAGCATCGGCGCTGGCATCGCCATACAAATGGCCATAGTCGTCCAGCGGGCAGATAATCACATCCGCCAGCTGCATCGCGCGGTGGCAGCCAATTGCCGCTTCTGCGCCACTCCACAATTTGCTGCGATAATTAGTATCGAAACTGATGCGCCAGCCAGCCGCCCGGGCATGTTGCATCGCCGCGTGCACAGTCGCCTGCGCCGTGTCGCTGATCGCCAGTGTGATGCCCGTTGTATGCAACAAGTCTGCCGCGCCCGCTTGAAACAACTCGTCTGGCAGGTCGCCGGGCTGCATGCGGCTCATGGCCGAGTCGCGGCGATCGTAGATGATTTCGCTGGCGCGCGGATCAATCGCTTTTTCGTGAAAATAGATGCCCAGGCGCTCGTCCCGCGACCAGACTACCTGGCTCACATCAACGCCATATTGGGCGATGCGGTTGCTGATATAGCGCCCCAGTGGCGAAGCAGGCAGGCGCGATAGCCAAGCCACATGCATGCCCAGCCGCGCCAACCCGACCGCCGTGTTGGATTCAGTGCCACCAACCCAGATATCAAAGCTGCGTGTCTGCTCGATGCGCAGGTAGCCGGGCGGCGTCAAACGCAGCATCGATTCGCCCAGGGTGACCACATCATATCGGTTCATTGCACGCATCCTTTCCTACCTCCCCTCGACGCTTCAGGGGGACCGAGGGGGGTGTCTTGCTCCGACTCTTCGCGTAGACCAAGGGGGGTGTCTCCTCGCCCGGCAGCCTTCGCTAGCGCAGACCCGATGATACCGCTACAATGCGGCTATGGCACATATCGGAATCGACGCGCGGCTGACTCATTATCGCGTCGGCGGCATCAGCCGATATATCACGGCGCTTATCGCTGCCTACGAATGGCATCGCCCGCCGCACAAACTGACTATTTTGCAGAGTCGCAAGGCGCAAAAACCCTTATCGTCTCGTTTTGCGGGCGCCAAATTGTGGACGCCGCCGCATCATCGGCTGGAACGCAGCACGCTTTCCATAGAATTGTGGCGGCATCGGCTCGACCTGCTGCACAGCCCCGATTTTATCGCGCCCCGCCACGGCGCCAGGCGACATATCATCACCGTGCATGACCTCAGCTTCATCCATTACCCCGAATACCTGACCGCCGAAAGCCGCCATTATTACAACGGTCAGATCGAAGCTTCGGTCGCGCGCGCCGATCATATCCTGGCAAACAGCCAGGCGACCAAAGACGACTTAATCGCGATTTTGGATGTGCCAGCCGACAAAATCACCGTGCATCTGCTGGCTGCAGACGAGCGCTTTCGTCCCTTGTCCAGCGCGCAAACCGCCGCTACATTGCGAGCCCTGGAGCTGCCTGACCACTATCTGCTGTTTGTGGGCACGTTGGAACCGCGCAAGAACCTGGCGGGCTTGGCGAAAGCCTATCGCGACCTGAAACTGGAAGTGCCCGATGCGCCCAAGCTGGTGGTGGCCGGGCGGCTGGGCTGGCATTATGAGCAGGTGCTGGCAGATGTGGGCGCGCTAGGCATGGACGAGCACATTCTGCTGCGCCACGCTGTCAGCGATCAACAGTTGCCGGCCGTTTACAATCGCGCCTGCGCTATTATCCTGCCGTCTTTTCACGAAGGCTTCGGCTTGACCGCGCTGGAAGCGATGGCTTGTGGCGCTGTGCCAGTCGTCAGCCAGGTCGGCGCGCTACAAGAAATCGTCGGCGATGTCGGTGCCCTGGTCGACCCGCACAACCCCAGCACAATCGCCAGCGCCATGAAACGCGTTTTGACCGACAGCAACTGGCTGGCAATCCAATCGCAGCGAGCCCGGCAACGCGCCGCGCAATTCAACTGGCGGAAATCGGCGCGCATCGTGCTCGACTGTTACGATGCTCTGCTGGGCTAGGCAGCGCATGAAGATTTTGCTCTTGACGCCCGACCTGCCCTATCCACCCGAATCTGGCGTCGCGCTGCGCAGCTTTGGCATTCTGCGTGGCCTGCGCGAGGCCGGGCACGAGATCACGCTTTTGAGCTTTGCCAGTGGCGAGCCGCCTGTCGAAAGCAATCCATTAAATGGGCTGTGCAGACAGATTCAGGTTGTGCCGCTGCCCAGCCACAGTCGCCGCAAACGGCTGCTGAAGATGCTGACCAGCCGGCAAGCGGATATGCAGCATCGGCTGGCCAGCGAGCAGTTCGAGACCGCGCTAAATACATTGCTGCACGGCGAAAACTTCGACTTGATTCAATTCTTCGGCATCGAGTTCGGGCGTTGGCTGCCGCTGTTCCAGGCGCATGGCAAAGTGGTCTACGATGCCCAAAATGCCGAAGCGAACTTGCAACAGACTATCGCGACAATCGACCGGAAGCAGCCGCGGCGCTGGTTGTCCGCGCTTTATTCCAGCGCGCAAGCCCGCCGATTAAGGCGCTTTGAAGGCGAAATTTGCCGAGCGGTCGACCTGACTGTGGCTGTCAGCGACGAAGACAAGCAACTCCTGTTGCCATACGCTGGCGCGCCTGTACATGTCGTGCCCAATGGTATCCATGTAGACGATTATCGACCGCCCGTCCCCAGCCGCCGCCAACCTTATTCTTTGGTTTTCAGCGGCAAGATGGACTATCGCCCCAATGTGGATGCGATCGAGTGGTTCTGTGCCGAGGTCTTGCCCCGCGTCCACAAAAGCCTGCCACAGGCTCGTCTGATTATCGTTGGGCGCAATCCGCAGGCGCAGATCTTGGCGCTGGCGAACGAGCATACGCAAGTTACGGGTTGGGTGGAATCGGTGCAGCCCTATTTGCACGCGGCCGGGCTGTACATCGTCCCTTTGCGCATGGGCAGCGGCACCCGGCTCAAGATTTTGCAGGCTTTGGCGAGTGGCTGCGCGGTCGTCTCGACTTCCATCGGCGCAGCCGGCTTGCATGACGAGGCTTTGGCGAGCCTGCAATTGGCCGACGCAGCCGAAGACTTTGCCGAGGCGGTCGTGGCGCTGCTACAGGACGATGCGGCGCGCGCAGCAATCGGCCGATCGGCACAGTCGAGCGTGCGCAAGCACTACGATTGGTCTGCGCTGCTGCCACGGCTGTTGGCAGGCTATCGGAGCATTGGGCTTGGATAGGCAGGCGCTCGCGCAGCGCAACCGCCAGCTGGCAATCGCCCACCATCGCCTGTCGCGGAAGCATCAACTGCGCGACCAGTTGCTGAAAGCTGTGGCGCACATCCCCGTGCCAATGCAGCGCGGCAAGCATCAGCGCTTGCTAATGATTCGTCCCGACCATTTGGGCGATGCCTTGTTGGCAACGCCGGCCATCGGGCTGCTAAAGCGAGCGCGACCAGACCTGCATATTCATGTGCTTTGCGGTCCGTGGACGGCAGAATTATTCTCGCGCTATGCAGCAATCGACCAGCTGCATGCCCTGCCATTCCCCGCCTTTGCTCGCAATCAAAACGCGGGCAATGCGTATTTGCTGGCGTTGCGCTGGGCGCGGCGTTTGCGACAGACTGGCTTCGGCGCAGCGATCGTCATGCGACCCGACCACTGGTGGGGGGCGATGCTGGCCTACCTGGCTGGCATCCCGCGGCGCATCGGCTACAGCCAGGCCGGTGTCGCGCCCTTCTTGACCAAAGCCCACGAATTGCGGCACGAGCATGCTGTCCAGCAGAATTTGCGGCTGGTCGAGGCCTGGACAGGAGCGCTGCTTCCCGCCGAAATTCGCCTCGAGTTCCCGCTGGATGAGGCCGACTTGGCGGTTGTTGCAGGGCGGCTTGGGGAGTTGGGCGTATCCAGGCAGCGCCGGCTACTCTGCATCCACCCCGGCTCGGGCGCTGCCAGCAAGTTTTGGCGCAGCGACAAGTGGGCGGCAGTGGCCGATGCGTTGTGCAGAGCCTGGAACTGCGCAATTGTCTTCACCGGGACGGCCAGCGAATCCGACTTGATCGCCCAGATCTGCGCGCAGATGTCGCAGACCGGGCACGACATGGGCGAGACGAGCATCGGTCAGTTGGCGGCTCTGTATGCAAGAGCCAGTCTCGTGCTGGGTCCCGATAGTGGCGCGCTGCATATAGCGGCGGCGCTGGCTACGCCGACCGTTGCGCTATTTGGTCCAGCCGATCCAGTTGAATTTGCTCCCTGGGGCGATCCAGCCCGGCATATCGCGCTCACAGCCGGGCTGGCTTGCGCGCC
Source organism: Anaerolineae bacterium (assembly GCA_022824565.1). Classification (GTDB taxonomy): domain Bacteria; phylum Chloroflexota; class Anaerolineae; order Aggregatilineales; family Phototrophicaceae; genus UBA6055. The sequence goes on from JAJDZQ010000076.1 coordinate 21,392, forward strand.
CTGTCGCATCCTGGATTGGCGCGGCGATGACGCGGGCTATCATCCTTGCGTGCGCGACATCGAAGTGCAACAAGTTCTCGATGCTGCCAGCCGCATCTTGTCGGGCATTGCCGATTGCTAAGCTAAAATGCTTTCGTCCTGCGGCTGCACCCACAGCGATTTCTCTTTGCGATAGGTCACCATGCCCGGTCCTGCGCCTTTGATAGCGCGCACATATTTGACGCGCGTGTAGTCAACCTGGACCTTGCTGTCGTTGCGCCGCCGACTGTAATGCGCGGCCACGGCGGCTGCTTCCCTCAGCAGCTCTTCCTTTATGCGCCGGCCATCATCGCGGATGACGACATGCGCGCCGGGCACATCGCGCGCGTGCAGCCAAATATCTTGCGAATTGGCGCGTTTGAAAGTCAACTGTGCATTTTGGCGGCTGTTGCGCCCCACCCATAGCACATAGCCATCACGGCTGACGATGCGCAGCGGTCCTTGCCGGCCGCCGCCACCCAGTCGTTTTAGGCGCACGCCAGCCCAATGCCCGCGCGCTTGCAGCGACTGGATGACATCGTCTATCTCCAGCCAATTGCTGGCATTGACGAGGTCGGCTTCCAACTGATCAAGATAGGCCAGTTCCAGCTCGGTTTCTGCGATCAAAGCCGGCACAGCCCCCGCGGCGGCTTTGGCTTTTTCATAGCGGCGGAAATAGGCCTGCGCATTTTCCAGCGGCGTGCGTCGCGCATCGAGGCCGATGACCAGCTCGGGAGAGTCGAAGTCGTATTGCGCGCGCAGTTCGCTCTGCCCCTCGGCAATTGCATACTGATAAGCCAGGATGAGCTCGCCAGATTGGCGCAATCGCTCGCGTTCGCTTTCATCGCGAAGTCCCTGCCGCAGCGACTCCAGCTTGCCCAACAATTTGGCTTGGGCATCGACCAGCGCAGCTTGGACAGGTTTCCGCGCTTCGTCATAAGCCTGGTTGCCGCTAATCTCGCCATAGACTGCGGCCATCGCCACGCTTATCGAGCTGCAGGGTTGCCAATCGAGATGAGTTAATGGGCAGGCGGCAAACGCAGTGGCAAGTCCCGCTTCGCGCCCCAGGCCTGGTTGCCAATTTTGCTTGAGCAGTGGCTGCATCACCTCGTCAAATGCCGCAGACAGCCTCGCGCCGTCCATGTCAACGACTCGCGCAGAACGATCTCCCGCCGCGCGAAAGGCGATCTCTCTGGCCAGCAGGGGGCTCATGCCCAAGATGCGTCCGGGCAGCAGACGCCGTATTTGCTGGGTTGGCTTGTCGGCGCTGGCGAGGATTGCCTGCAGGTCTGCGGCGGAAATCGTGGCGGGATCAAGCTGATTCTGGATGGGCGGCGGCGGCACATAGTCGTGGTTGGGCAGGCTGAGGCGGTAGCGGTTGTCGTCGGGACCAACGCGGTTGAGGCAATCCAGGATGATGCCAGCGCGCACCAGCAGCAGGTTGGCTCGGCGTGGCATAAGCTCTGCGATGATGCGCACGCGCCCGCTATCTCCGTCGACAGCAATTTCCAGCAGACGTTCCCAAGCCGGCTGGCGTATTTTCGCGATGCGCCCGCCTTCGACATAACGTCGAAACAGCAAGCCCAGCTGAGTCGGTTTTTGTGTGCCGCGGCGCAGCTTTGACGCGACCAAATGCACACGCGGTTGTTGAGAATCGGCGCACAAGAGCAAATAATGCCGCTTGCCTTGCGCGTACACTTCCAGCCCCAGCGACATGGGCGCGACATCGACGACATCCTGGATGCGCCCGCCAGGCAGCCGCTCGCGCAATTCATCGACAAGCGCCGAGATGGCGAATGTGTCGGGGCTCATGCTTCTGCGTGGAAAGTTTTTAAGTAGGCGATCAGGTCACCAATTTCTGTGGGAGACAGGCGGTCGGCGTAATTGTTGGGCATGGCATCGGTGTAGCCGTCTACCAGGTGCGCGCTGGGAAAAACTATGGCTTCGTAGAGGTATTGCTCGGCATCCAGTTGCTCGCGGCGTGTCGCGGCTGCATCGGCCAGCCCGGCGAAGAGCGGCGCTGTGCTGCCGTCGCCTTCCATGTGACAAGCATTGCATTCGTACTGCGCCGACAATTTTTCGCCTATGATCCAGTCTGGAGCTTCGAGAGCTATCGCAAGCTCGGCGCGATAGGCCGCGCTGGTTGCCGCTTCGCCGGCCGCTGCGGGGTCGTGCAACAGGGCAAGCAACAGGGCAAATGCCACGAGGCAAGCCGATGCCAGCGCCAATACCAAACGTCTGCGCCGCGCCCTGCTCTTGTCTTGTTGGCTGGTCATTGCGCGATTGACGAAGTGTGATTCAGGAGGCGGATTCCTGCTGTACGGCGGTTACACCACGATTCAGCAGCCAGAAGACGATCATGAGGGTCAAGCCCGCGCCCAGGACATTAAAAATGATGAAGCCGGTTACCAGCAAGAAAGCGACAGCCTGGTCGGGCGTGGCTGTGAGAAAATCGCCGCTGGGGTCGGTCGTCTGCTGGATGGCCAGGTCGGACGACAACAGGTTGGAAGTGATTGCGCCCCCAGCCAGCAGGACAGCTAAAATGACCGCGATTGCGCCCAAAGCCTTCATGATTGTGCTCTCCAAGCTTTCGCCTCTGTGTCAATTGTAGCCACGCCCAGCTGGCTGCGCAAGGCAGCAATTGCCTTCATCGCTGCACCAACTGGTCGCGTTCGGGTCCTACGCTGACCATGTTGATGGGCACTTCGCAATGCGCAGCTACGCGCTCGACATACTGCTGCGCCGTAACTGGCAATTGCGCAAATGTCCGACAGCCGCTGATGTCTTCTGTCCAGCCGGGCAAGGTTTCATAGATGGCTGTGGCGCATTCCAGCTGCTCATTGGTCACAGGCGGATGATCGCTGCGCGTGCCGTCAATCTCGTAGGCTGTCGCCAGCTTGAGTTCGTCAAATCCAGACAAGATATCCAGCTTCGTCAGCATCAACTCACTAAAGCCGTTGACCAGGCAGGCATAACGCAGCATCACGCCATCCAGCCAGCCACAGCGGCGGGGGCGCCCGGTTGTCGTGCCAAATTCGTCCCAGAAATTTTCGCCGCTGCCACGCAGTCGTTTGGCTACCTCGCCAGCGAGCTCGGTGGGCATGGGCCCGCCACCTACGCGCGTACTGAAGGCTTTTGCCACGCCCAGCACCCGATCGACCGACAGCGGTCCGACTCCCAGGCCAGTCAGCGCGCCGCCAGCCGTGGGCGACGAACTGGTCACAAAAGGATAGCTGCCATGGTCGATATCCAGCAGGGTGCCCTGCGCGCCTTCGCAGACGACACGAGCGCCAGCATGCAGCGCCTTGTGCAGGAAGATTGAGGCATCTTGAATGAAGCCGCGCAAGAAATCTGCCGCTTCCAGATAACTTTCGGCCGCCACGCGCGCATCAAGCACCTGCCTGCCCTGCTGCCGCAATGTCTCGTTGGTCGCTTCTATCGCGACGATCAGCCGCTCGGCAAAGTCCTCTACATCGAGCAGCATGTCACCGGTACGAATGCCGGCGCGCCCGCTTTTATCGAGGTAGGCGGGCCCAATGCCGCGCAGGGTCGTGCCAATTTTCGCAGCGCCCCGCGCAGATTCTTTCGCCGCGTCCAGGGCGATATGCGCCGGCGTGATGATGTGCGCGCGCGAGCTGATGATCAGGTTTTGAGGCGTTATCTCTATGCCCATGGCACGCAGCGCTTTGATCTCGCGCACCAGGTTGACTGGATTGATGACCATGCCATTGCCCATGACCGATACAACCTGCTCGTGCAATACACCCGAGGGCAGCAAATGCAGCTTGTAGACTTCGCCATCCAGGGCGACGGTGTGGCCCGCGTTGTCGCCGCCGGCATACCGCGCGACTATATCCGCCGCTGACGCCAACCAATCGACCACACGGCCTTTGCCTTCGTCGCCCCATTGCGCGCCAATGATTATCGAAATCGGCATCTTAGCCTGCCTCTGCGCGAGCCACTTCCAGCGGCTGCAACGCGCCTAATCGGATCGTAACTTCGTGGCTGCCCCAGGTTTCCAGCAGTCCGTCCGGTCCCAGCGCCAAAGCCGACCCGCTCGCCAAGCCGATCACAGCCACTTCTGGCAGCGCACTTTGCACCTGCCGCGCCACATGGTCGCCAGAACCTGCGCCGGCGGGAACAATCACCGCGCCACTCACGAAGTTCAAGCCACGCATCACTCCGTCAATAGCCGACCAGCGCTGCTCGCCAAACAAACCGGCCGCCGCGCCTTCGCACAGAAGCAAAGTCCCGCTCGTAAAAGCCTGCTTCAAAGCATGCACAGCAGTCTGGCGCAGCGCGCTCCGCAGCGAATCTGCACAATGCGCGGCGATGACGATCAGGCCTGCGCTGGTGATTTGCTCGTAGATGAGGTTGTTGTCGGGTTCGGCCAAGTCGATGTGGTAGCCGGTTGGCGCGCCCAGCTCGGCCAGATCGTCCATTAGCGCATCGCCCATTGCGTCCGTCTGCGTGATACAGGCAATATCTGCGCCCGAGTTGCAGCGACTCAAAGCCATGGCGCGGATTTCGCTCATGGGGTGCGCGCCGCCAGACAAGACCAGCCAGCCCTCGCCACTCCGCCAGCCGAAAGGCGCAAGCCCGGTCATTCAGGCATCCGCTCTGAGATAATCGACAATCGCAGCCGACATCAAGCCGACGCTCAACGGCAGCACAGCCTCGTCAAAGTCGAAGCGGGGATGATGATGCGGAAAGTCGAGCGACCGCGCGCGATTGGCCGACCCAACCAGCAGATAGGCGCTTGGATTGCGCGCCATCAGCAAACCGACATCTTCCGACGCCATCCAGGGCTGCGAGACGACCGCCACATCATCCGCATACCTGGCGAAGACATCGCGCGCCCGGCGAGCCACTTCGGCATCGTTGATCACAGGCCCGATGCCCATGCCCAAATCGACCTCAGCCCGGCAGCCCAGCGCCTGCGTCACGCCTTCAGCGATTTCGCGGATGCGCGTTTTGATCAATTCGCGCGTTTCTTCGCGGAAGAGGCGGTACGAGCCGTTGAATGTAACCGAAGGCGGGATGATGTTGCGCGCGCTGCCACCCTTGATGGTGCCGATGGTCAGCACGACCATATCCAGCGGGTCGACATTGCGGCTGACGAGCGATTGCAGCGCCACGATGAGCTGCGCCGCGCAGACGATCGGGTCGGCTGTTTGATGTGGCATTGCGCCATGACCACCTTTGCCATGCACCGTGATTTCAAACATGCCGGCGCCCGACATGGCGGGTCCCGGCACAACGCTCACCTGCCCGACTTCCAGGTCGTTCCACAGGTGGATGCCCAGCGAGATATCTGGCGCAGGCGATTCCAGCGCGCCATCGGCGATCATGGCTGCGGCGCCGCCACCGACTTCTTCAGCCGGCTGAAAGACGAACTTGACGCGGCCGCCCAGCTCTTCGCGATGCCCAGACAACAATTTGGCGATGCCCAAGGCAATGGCGGTATGTCCGTCGTGCCCGCAAGCATGCATCACGCCCTCCGCCTGCGAAACATAGTCGGCGCTGTTTTCTTCGTGAATGGGCAGCGCATCCATGTCGGCGCGATACAGCACAGTTGGTCCATCCGCTGCGCCTTCTAGGATGCCGATGACGCCGGTTTTCCCCACGCCGGTCTGCACTTCCAAGCCCAGGTTATTCAATTCTTCGGCGACGATGCCAGCTGTGCGCCGCTCTTGAAAAGCCAATTCTGGATGTCGATGAAAGTCGCGGCGGCGGGCAACCAACTCGTCGCGCAGCGCTTGCGCTTCGTGCATGAAATCGATCGTCATTTTAGGCTTTACCTCATGTTAATAACGCGGAAACGTTCGATATGGCGGGGATATTCGCGAGGCGCGCCTGGGTCTAGCGAGCGTTCGCGGATCCGTTCCGCCATTTTGTCCATATCGGCTATCTGGCTTTTGTGCGCGCGCAGCGCAGCAATTTGCGCTTCTAGCGAATCCGTCACATCGACACTGAGCGTCGGCTCCAGCGCGCCGGCGATATACACCGTAGCCACTTTGTGCGTTTCCAGCCCTTCGTCGCGCTCGTGTTCAATGAAGTTCAGTCGGTCGCGAGCGGTCGGGAAGACGGCAGCCAATGTAGCAGCGCCGATCGCGCGGTGGTCGGGATGGTTGATGCCACCTGTCCCGCGCCAGTAGAGGGTCGGGTCGAGCGTAACCACGATATCTGGCTGCTTCAGGCGGATCATGCGCGTGATATCTCGGCGCAGGTCCAAGGTCGGATACAGTTCGCCATCTTTGTAACGCAGGAATACGACTTCTTTTACACCCAGCGCCGCCGCAGCCGCCCGTTGTTCGTCCTCGCGGATCGCAGCCAGCCGTTCGTGCGTCATGTCGGGGAGGCTGCTGCCTTTGTCGCCACTGGTCGCCAGCACAAAGGTGATGTCCGCGCCATCTGCCGCCCACTTGGCGAAAGTCGCGCCGGCAAAGAACTCTGGGTCATCGGGATGCGCGAACACGCCCAGCACGCGCAAGGGGGCGTCGCTGGCATTTGTCTGGTCTTTGCTCATTCGCTATTCCCGCTTTCGTTGCCGGGCTGGCTGTCGCTCTTATTGCCGCGCCTGCCGCCACGCCGCCGCCTGCGTCGCCGCCTGGAACGGGGAGCGCTATCACGCGGTTTGCCTCGCGCCCGCTGCGGTCGTGCTTGATCGCTTTTCGGCGCTTCTTTGGGTTCGGCTGGTTTCTCGGCCGGCGGTGCCTCAACGCGCGCATTGACCTGGTCGGCGACACGTTGGCCAGCCGGCAATCCGCATTCGCAACTGCCATCGCCATGTTTGTCGCAGGGGGCTTGGGCTTTCTCCGCCAATTTGCGAAACTCTTCCAGCGGGATAATATCGGCGCGCAGCACGGTCTTGCGCACACCTTCGCCATAATCTACGCGCACCGCATCCAAAAGCGGCAGCTGGTCGATGACGCGGCCTTCGCCATGCGGTGTGCCGATGCGCTTGTTGCGGCGTGGCAGTTGCTTGCGCGCTTCTACATATTGTTCATATTCATAAACCAAACAACAACGTAGGCGTCCGCACATGCCGGTGATTTCCGACGGATTCAGCGAGATGCCTTGCGCCTTCGCCATCTTGATCGAGATGGGGCTGAAGTCGGTGAGGAATGTGCTGCAGCAGCGCTCGATACCACAAGCGCCAAAGCCGCCCAGCAGCTTCGCCACATCACGGGGACCGATCTGTCGCATCTCAACGCGCGCGTCAAAGCGACGTTGCAAGCGCTTTTGCAGCACCGTCGTGTCAATCTTTTGTTCGGCGTTGAACAAGAAGGTAATCACACTGCCATCGTAGTTGTACTGCGCAGCCACAAATTTGGCTTCGGACAAGCGCCGCAAGCCATCCGCCGCATTTTGGCAGATCATGAGGGCTTCGTCTTGCTGGGCTTCCCAATGCTGACGCAGCACCATATCGCGCGGGGTGGCCGGCCGCAGAATCTTGCGCACATTGCGGTCGGCGTCGGGCACGGTAAAGCCCATCACCTGCCCCATCTGTCGGCCCCGGCGCGTGTTGACGATAACATAATCGCCCTGCTTCAAGCCCGGATACTCCGCATAATCAAAGTGGTAGAGCTTGCCCACTTTTTGAAAACGTACACCTGCCACCTGCTCGCGCTCTTGCAACATTGCGCCTGCCATAGCTGCTCTGCCTTTTTGCGGACGCGGACAATCTCCAGACGCCCGATACTTGTCTCTTTGCCAGCACGACTCTACTCGACATCGGCAGACTGCGCAATCCGCCCTGCTGCCAGCCCCAGGGCAAACGCATAAATAGTTTTTCCACCGAGTACACCGAGGGTTTGCTAACAGCCATGCGAATAATGGCTGCGCTTTGGGCAAATGCAGCGCGGATGATACGCCGCTGGATGACATCAAATTGCGAGATTTCTCTTTTTCGCCGCCCAAGTTGTGTCTACACAGCGCAAAATGTATGCTTTCCTTTCGGTGTACTCGGTGAACTCGGTGGTACAGCATTAGAGGCGATTTCCTTGTACTGGGTTCATTTTATTGCGATTGTTCTGGGACCAGCCCGCTTGTGGCATACGCGGCCTACTTGCTAGAATTGCCTAGGATGGTCGGTTGATGGGGCGGCTTTCGACAATGCGTAGTCTGGTGATGAAATTTGGTGGCAATGCCCTGGGCACAGTCAATGCCTTGAGCCAGTTGCTGGGCATTGTAACGCGAGAAACACAGCGCTGGGATCGTGTTGTGGTGGTGGTTTCGGCGCTGGATGGCGTCACTGACAGGCTGCTGGAAGCCGCGCAATTGGCACAGGTAGATAACCTGCGCGGGTATCGGCGCATCGCCGCCAATCTGCGCTCCCGCCACTTTGCGCTGGTGGACGAGCTGCCGCTGGACCCGCCCGCCCGCACTGCATTGGCTGCCGATATCGACCAATTGCTTTCGCAAATGCTGGATGCTTGTCGAGCCATCGCAAAAAATATGAGCGACGAACTGCTAGCCAGCGCCAGCGATGAGGTAGTCGCGGTGGGCGAACAGCTCTCGGCGCGGATTATCGCGGCGCTGCTGCGTCAACAGGGCTTGCGCGGCGCAGCGGTCGATAGCAGGGAACTCATCATCACCGATGCCGTGCACGGCAACGCCAATCCCGACTTTGCACAAACCGCCCAGCGCATGCAAGAACGGCTGCTGCCCATGTTGCAGCGCGATATCGTGCCCGTTGTGACCGGCTATATCGGCGCCACCAGCGACGGCGAAACCACCACCCTGGGTCGTGGCGGCACCGATTATACAGCCTCGGTCATCAGCGCCTTGCTGCCTGCCGATGCCTTGTGGATCTGGACGAATGTCGCTGGCATGATGTCTGCCGACCCCCGAGAACTGCAGGACGCCCGGGTCATCGCCAGGCTAAGTTACGATGAAGCAGCCGACCTGGCCTACTTCGGCGCAAGGTTGCTGCACGCCCGCATGATCGCGCCTCTGGCAGAGCGACAGGTGCCGCTGCGCATCAAGAGCATCTTCGCGCCAGACGCCGCCGGCAGCTTGGTGGCGGGTCCGCCAAAAACAGCTGAAGAGCAGCTAAAAGCCGTTACGAGCGTGCTGGGATTGTCGCTTCGCCGACGCATGAGCGGCTCCTTGGCCGGCGTCAATCGACTGGTCGGCAATACGCTCTTCAAAACCCTGGGCATGCGCTCGGAAGTGATGATCGCCTCGCAATCCAGCGGCGGCAGCTTCTTGTGTTTGGTCATCCCCACCAGCATCGGCATAGACGGCGTCGACCGCCTGCAACGCGCTTTGCAAGCGAAAATGGGCGAGTATCCTGAGAAAATGCCCTGGCAAATCGAAACGGTCTCGCTGGTAACCGCCATCGGCAGCCGGCTGGACAGCGCTCCGCAGTTGGTCGGGCAGGTGCTGGGCGCGCTGGCGGGCATAGAGATTCTGGCGCTGTCTTTGGGCGCGTCGCATTGCAGTGTCAGCGTGGTGGTTCGCCAGGCAGACGCGCGTCAAGCTGTGAGCAAGATTCACGCTCTGGTGCTCAAAAGCGGTTCAAATAGCGGCTAAGCTCCCACTCGGTGACCTGGCTGTTATATGCAGCGCATTCCTGGCGTTTGGCGGCGATATAGCGGTCGCTGACATAAGGACCGAGCGCGGACAAGATCACATCATCGTGGCTGAGGGCATCCAGCGCCTCATCCAGTGACTGTGGCAGCACAGCGATTTGCCGCATGCGCCCCGGCGCGCCTTGCATGAGCGTCTCTTCCATCGGGTCGGGCAGGGGCATCTTGTGGCGGATGCCATCCAAGCCGGCTTGCAGCATGACGGCCATGGCCAGGTAGGGGTTGGCGGTCGGGTCGGGACAGCGCAACTCCAGCCGCGAGTGGTATTCTTTGCCTGGCGCGGTGCTGGGCACGCGGATGAGCGCGCTGCGATTGACATGCGCCCAGGTTACATGGATGGGCGCTTCGAAGCTGGTGCCCAGGCGTTTGTAGGAATTAACCAGTGGCGCGAGGACGGCGCACATGCCGCGCGCGTGCTCCAGTTGTCCCGCCAGAAACCAGGTCGCTGTTTCCGACAAGCCATATTCCCTGCTGCTGTCGGCGAAGAGATTCGCGCCGGTATCGGCAGCGTGCAAGCTTTGATGCGTGTGCATGCCCGAACCCGGCATAGACGCATGGGGGCGCGGCATGAAAGTGCAATAATAAGCGAACCTGCTGGCGACAGACTTCATGGCGATGCGCGCTGTCAAGATGTTGTCTGCCGAACGCAGGGCATCATCGTATTGAAAGTCAATTTCATGCTGCCCGCTGCCGGTCTCGGAGTGCGTTGAATCGACGCGAATATCAAGCGCTTCCAAAGCCAGGAGCATGCGGCGGCGCATGGAACGGATGGGGTCGTCAGGGATATCGTAGTAGCCAGCGATGTCGGTCTGCGCGCCAACCTGTGGCTGTCCAGCAGCATCCAGTGGAAACAGGAAAAACTCCAGCTCCATGCCGGTCTTGAAGAGCAGGTTCATATCCCGCGCCTGCTGCAGCGCCCGGTCGAGCACATTCCGCGGATCGCCAATAAAAGGTTCGCCATGTTGTGTGCGGATGGCGCAGATGAGGCGGGCGGTCTTTTCTGCTCCTTCCGTCCAGGGCAAGATGGCAAAGCTGTCGGCATCGGGCATCAACACCATGTCGCTCTCGGCGACGCGGGCAAAGCCTTCGATTGCCGAGCCGTCAAAATGCGAGCCATTGACAAAGACATTTTCCAGCTCGCGCGCCGGGATCATGACGCTTTTGACCAAACCGGTGATATCGGTGAACCACAAGGCGACGAAGCGCACGCCTTGCTCGGCAACTGCCGCCAGGATGTCGCTGGCTGATGTCATATTTCGTTCCTGGTTATGCCGACAAGGTCATTTTGTTACTGCCGTTGGCTCGTCAAACAGGCTCCAGCGGCGCAGCAAGGCATCGACAGCCAGAATATAGCCTTGCCAGCCGAAGCCCGCTATCTGTCCCAGGCAAACGCCCGCCAGCAGCGACTTGTGCCGAAAGGCTTCGCGCCCATGCACATTGGACAGATGCACCTCGATGACCGGCAGCTCTATGGCGACGATGGCATCGCGCAGGGCCAGCGAAGTATGGGTATAGGCGCCGGGATTGAATACCACGCCATCCGCCCAGTTGCGCGCTTCGTGCAGGCTGTCGATCAGCGCGCCCTCATGATTCGATTGCGCAGCCCGCAAATCGATAGCGTATGCCGAGACATGTCGCTCGACCGCCGCGTCGATGTCTGTCAGTTGCTGGCTGCCATAAATCTCTGGCTGGCGCGTCCCCAGCAGGTTCAAGTTGGGTCCATGCAGCAGCAGGATGCCTTTTGTCATTTGCCGTTATCCTAAACTCAAAGCACAGCCATGATGTCGTCTTTGGACAAACCGCGCACCACCGCCGCCTGGCCGATCCGCTTCAGCACGATCAGCCGCGATTCGCCCGCTTGCCACTTTTTGTCGGTCGCCATCGCCGCATACCAGCGCTCACGGTCGACAGCGATATCGGTGGGCAAGCCGATCTGCCAGAAGATCTTCTGGATGCGCGCGAGCACAGCGTCGGTGATGAAGCCGAGATTGCGCGACAGTTGCGCCGCGCGCACGATGCCGATGGCCACAGCTTCTCCATGCGGAACAGCGTAACCCGTTACTTTTTCGATCGCATGCCCAAAAGTATGCCCAAGGTTGAGATGAGCGCGGATGCCCTGCTCGTATGGGTCGATCTCTACAACATCAATCTTGACTTGCACCGCCTGCCGCACCAGTTGCTCGGCTCGCTCTTTCCCCCACAGGTCGGCATCCAGCAAGCCAGGCAGCGCAATTAAACCATGCTTGATCACTTCAGCCATGCCACAGCGCCATTGCAGCGGCGGCAGTGTCGCCAGGACCTCGGTGTCGATGAGCACAGCGCGCGGCTGTTTGAATGCGCCGATGAGGTTTTTGCCCTGTGGCAGATCGACGCCCACCTTGCCGCCGACACTGGAATCGACCATGGATAGCAAGGTTGTGGGAACTTGTACCAGCGGGATGCCGCGCATATACGTCGCGGCCACAAAGCCGGCCGTATCGCCGATGACGCCGCCACCCAGCGCAACGATGACAGTGTTGCGGTCCGCGCCCATCTCCAACAGCGAGTCGTAGATCTGCGAGACGGTCGCGAGCGTCTTGTGCGCTTCGCCATCGGGCACGACGATCATCTGCGCGTTGGGCAATTGCTCGGTCAGCAATTCGCCATAGAGCGGCGCGATGGTCTCGTTGGTGATGACCGCGACCTGCCTGTCCAACCCCAGCGACTCGGCTTCGCGGCCGATGCGCGACAAGATGCCCGCTTCAATGCGGATGAGATAGCCGCCGGCCGGCGTCTTGACATAGAGCGCGCCCCGCTCCAGGGCTGCGATCTCGCCGGCGATCATGTCAACAGATTTGCCAGCGGTCACGATCTGCCTTGGGATGCGGGCATAAATTGGCTTGCGCGCATCATAGAGCGCAGACCAGCCCGCCGCTAGGGGCCGTTGCGGACTGTTGGCCAGGCGCGCGCCCAGCTCGGCTTTGTTGACAGCGAGGCAATATACATTGCACTGCTGCATCAGCATCTCGCGCACATCGTCGGCGATCAATGCGCCACCGCCAGTCGCCACCACCAGTCCCCGGCGCAGCGCCAGTTCCAGCGCCAGCGTTCGTTCCATTTCGCGGAAGCTCGCCTCGCCCCGTTCCGCAAAGATCTGGTGGATGGGAGCGCCAGCCCGCGCCTCAATGACCTTGTCCATATCGACGAATTCTCGCCCCAGGCGCTGCGCCAGGTTCTCGGCAACGGTGGTCTTGCCGCTGCCCATGAACCCTGTGATGACGATATTGCGCAGGCTGCTCATAGCTCGTATCCGAAGCGCCAGGTCACATTATCCATGGGCAGGTCAGCCAGTTGATTGCGCCGCAGCGCTGCAAATCGCGGTCGCATTTCGTCCAGGCTGTCGCCACCCAATTTCTCGAGCAGCGCATCGGCCAGCACAATCGCCATCATGGCTTCGCCAACTGGCACGGCTCTTGGCAGCGCGCAGAAATCGCTGCGTTCATAGACGGTGGGCTTGGGCTTGCCAGTCGCCAAGTCGACCGAGCCTGCGCCGCGCAGCATGGTCGAAATCGGCTTCATGGCGACGCGCACCACGATCGGCTCGCCTGTGCTGATGCCGCCTTCCAGTCCACCGGCGCGATTGCTGCTGCGCGACAGGTTGCCAGCGGCATCGACAACAATCTCGTCGTGGACTTGCGAGCCGCGCTTGCCAGCATTGGCGAAGCCACTGCCGATCTCCGCGCCTTTCATGGCCTGGATGCTGACCATGGCGCCGACCAGGCGGGCATCCAGCTTGCGGTCGTAATGCACATGCGAACCCAAACCCGGCGGCACCCCCCGCGCGACCACTTCAAAGACGCCGCCCAACGTGTCTTTGTCAATTTTTATTTGTCGTATCAATTCGCGCATGCGCAGCGCCGCTTCGGCATCGGGACAGCGCAAGTCGTTGTCTTCGTTGTGTGCGATGCGCTCATCCAGCGGCATATCAACCAGGTCGGCCTCAATATCGCCAATCTGCGCGACATAGCCATCGATGCGCAAGCCAAACTGATGCAGATACTTTTTGCAGATCGCGCCGACTGCCACGCGCATGGTGGTTTCGCGCGCGCTGGCTCTTTCCAGCGACAACCGCAGCTCTCGATAGCCATATTTGACTGCGCCTGTCAGGTCGGCGTGCCCGGGCCGCGGGGTGGTGATGGGCGTGATATCGCGCTCTTTCCAACTGCGGAAATCGCGATTTTGCACTTGCAGGGCGATAGGCGCGCCAGTCGTCAAGCCGTTCATCACGCCAGCCGTCAAAATGACGCCATCTTTTTCGATCTGCATGCGTCCGCCACTGCCATAGCCTTTCTGGCGGCGGCGCAGGTCGCGGTTGATGTCCTCGGCGGTCAGCGGCAGTCCAGCCGGCAGGCCTTCCAGGATGGCGGTCAAACCGGGTCCGTGACTCTCGCCAGCGGTGAAGAATCGGATTGGCATCGTCTGTTTAGCCCTCGCCTTTGCTTTCCAAAGCCGCATGCAGCGCAGCCATCATCACCTCTATGGGTGGCTCAACACCCGTCCACAGCTCAAAGGCGATCGCGCCTTGCCGCGCCAGCATACCCAGCCCGCCGATGGCTCTCCCGCCATGCGCAACGCATTGCTGCATCAACGCGGTATTGGCGGGGCGATATACCATATCGTACACTGTGACGCCCGCGGGGAAGGGCACGCCGAAAAGCCACGGCGACTGTGTAATCTGCGGGTGCAAGCCCACCGATGTGCAATTGACGATCACAGACATGCCCCAGCTGGCGGCTGCGTCCAAGGTCATCACTTGCACGCCGCCGATGCCGGCCGTGGCCTGCAACTGCTCCACCAGCCTGCGCGCGCGTTTCATGGTGCGGTTGACGATAGCGACTGTCGCCCCAGCCCGCGCCAAACCATAAACAGCCGCCCGCGCCGCCCCGCCCGCCCCCAGCACGAGAACGCGCGCAGCGGCGATTTTGACATCATTCGCTGCCAGGTCATTCAGCAAGCCAGCGGCATCCGTGTTGGTGCCGATGCCGGTGCGGAAGTCGACCGTATTGACCGCGCCAATGGCTTTCGCCGTGTCATCTGGCCGCACGAAGTTCATGATGGCTTCTTTGTGCGGCACCGTGACATTGATGCCGATATAACCGTGCTGCCTGGGCTCGCGCAGTCCCAGCCGCAAGATATCGGGCGGGATGGACATGGCATCATAGAGCCAGTCGTTCATGCCCAGCGCCACGAATGCCGCATTGTGCATGATGGGGCTGAGGCTGTGCTCGACCGGGAAGCCGATGACGCCGACTCGCTTCTGCGCCATTATGCCACCACCAGGCGCGCGCCCAGCCTTTGCAGAGTCGCGGCAAAGCCAGGAAAACTATCGCCTGCGCAAGCCGCATCGGTAACGACCGCGCCTTCTGCCGAAGCCAGGCCCGCGACAGCCAAACTCATGGCGATGCGGTGGTCATCGTGTCCATCGACCTGCCCGCCCGACAAGGCTTGGGGACCGACAATGCGGAAGCCATCTTCGCGCTCTTCGATGACGGCGCCCAGTTTGCGCAGTTCAGCCGCCATGACAGCGATGCGGTCGGTCTCTTTGACGCGCAGCTCGCGGGCATCGCGCACGATTGTTTCGCCTTCGGCATGCAGCGCCGCGACCATCAGAATCGGAAACTCGTCGATCATCCGCACGACCGTCTCGCCGCCAATTTGGATGCCTGTCAGCGCGCTGTGCCTCACCACAATATCGCCGATAGGTTCGCCTGCTTGATCGCCCAAATTCGTCAGGCTGGTATCGGCGCCCATCTCGTCAAGCGCATCCAAGAGCCCGGTGCGCGTGGGGTTCAGGTTCACGCCGCGGATGGTCAGCTGGCTGCCCGGCGCGAGCAGGCCAGCCACCAGCAGAAAAGCGGCCGATGACACATCGCCGGGCACCTGGATATCCAGTGGCGAAAGCTCGCTGCCAGGGTGGATGGTCAGTTTGTTGCCCTTTTCGTCCAGGCGCGCGCCCATCGACCGCAACATGCGTTCGGTATGATCGCGGGCTGGTCCGGGCTGTATGACAGTCGTCGGCGAATCGGCATTCAAGCCAGCCAACAAGATGGCGCTTTTGACTTGCGCGCTGGCCATCGGCATGTCGTAGGTGATGCCTTGCAGCTGCGCCGGCGTAATCTGCAACGGGCAACAGCCGTCTGTGGCCTGGATAGCAGCGCCCATCAACTGCAGGGGCGCGGTGATGCGTTTCATGGGGCGTCGGCGCAGTTGAGCGCTGCCATCCAGCACACTGGCAAATGGCTGCCCAGCCAGCAAGCCGGCCAACAGGCGAATCCCCGTGCCGGCATTTTTCAAGTCCAGCGGCTGGAGCGGCTTTTGCAGCGCGCCGCCATCTATCAGCAACGTGTTGGCGTCAAGACGTTCGATTTGCGCGCCCAGGCCTTGCATCGCGCCCAGAGTCGCTTCGGTATCGCCCGCGGCCAGCCAGCCCTGGATCTGTGACCTGCCCTTTGCCAGCGCCGCCAGCATGACAGCGCGGTGCGAGATGGACTTGTCGCCGGGCACGCGCGCTTCGCCACGCAGCGCCCCACCAGCGCGAAGCCAGAATTGTGTTTGACTAGCGGCCGTTTTCATACTTCTGCGCCCACTCTTTCCGCGCCGCCTGGATAGGCAGCAGCGATTCGCTAAGCCGCTCTTCATCGCCGGCGATCAACATCGTTTCCAGCATGGCCAGCTGCATGCGGAACTGCGCCAACAGGGTCGCGACCGCCTGCGTATTGGTGCTCAATATGTCGCCCATCATGGTTACATCACTGGCTGCCAAGCGGCTGGTATCGCGGAAGCCGCCCGCCGCCAGCGCCCAGAAGGTCGCGTCATCCTGCGCCCGATTGGAGATGGTCGCCACCAACGTCGCGCTGAGCAGATAGGGCAGATGGCTGATGCCAGCTACGATATGATCGTGGCGCTCGGCGTCCATTTCAATCGGCAGCCCGCCCAGCGATTGCGCCAAAGCCTGGGCGCGCAATCGAGCCGCTGGCGTGGTCCGCCGCGAGGGACACAGCACAAAAGGGCGATTGCGAAAGAGCCTGCCGTCCGCTTCGTCTATGCCGCCATTTTCTTTGCCGGTCATGGGATGTCCGCCCACCGCATTTACGCCTATGGGCAGCGCAGCCATGGCAGCAACGATATCCTGCTTGGTGCTGCCGATATCAACGACCAACGTGTTCGAGCGAAGATAACTGCCCAATTGCATGCGCAGCAGCTCGACGATGACGCGCACCGGTGTCGCCAATATCACGACATCTGCGCGATTGACACCCGTGTACAAATCGTCTGTGGCGCTGTCGACCAAGCCGCGTTCCAGCGCAATCCGCCGCGCCCGTTCATCGCTGTCGATGCCGACAATCTGGTCGGCCTGCGCACGAATCGCCAGCGCCAGCGAACCGCCCATCAAGCCCATGCCGACTATGGCGAGGTTGCGCGCATGGAAGCCGCCGGTCACGATCGATCCTCCATAAGGTCGGGGCGCAGCACAACTGCCTCGCGCAAGAAGACATGGCGGATCTCGTCCAGGGATTTGTCGGTATTCCAATGAATCAGCACGCGGATGCAATATGGCAAGCCGTGTTTGACATCCGCTTCTTGGAAGCCCATAAGCGCGGTGCGCGTCCAGCCCATCATGCGCGCGGCTTTGGCGGGGAATGTATCGTCAAGTTCTGGCGTGGCAGAAAAAAGCACGCTGGCGACATCCTCTTCCACGATGCCGTTGCACGCTATCATGGCAGCCAGCAACTCCCGAGTGGCTTCCAGTATCGCCTCTTGCGCGTTGCTCTCCACCGTGGTCGCGCCGCGAATGCCTCGAATCATGGAACTCTCTCCTACAATTTGCACAAAAAAAGCGCCGGATGTGCCACCCCGCGCTTGCATCACACTGTATTCGTGCGCATGTCAGTTGCCAGCGAGCAGCGACCCAGACCGAACTATGCAGTTTGGATAAGGATAATAGCCGAAGCTGGCGGCTGTGTGTAGGCTGTGCTCAATCATGCCTGCCCTGTGCGCGCCACGATTAAGCAACTATAACGCAAACCATGCGCTTATTGCAAGAACTATTCCCAACCTGGGGGTGGCGCATTTGCTGGATGCGCGCTGCTATGCCCTTATCCCCCAGAACGAGGGATGGGGAGATTTTTCTACCCCATCCCCAGCCCTACCCCATATCAATGGAGAAGGGAGACTTGTCGAGAAACCAATGCAAAACTTGCTAAGCTGCAAGAAGTTGAGCATCAGATTTCATTTTCTCTGAATGCGCTCCCCCTCCCTGTTGCCTCGGGGTGGGGGGGATTGCCCTATTTCCGGATCGCCGCGACTGTGGCCCCCGCCAATT
>JAJDZQ010000065.1 GCA_022824565.1 Anaerolineae bacterium
CCCAACAACTCCTCGACCCGCGCCAGCCTGTGCGCATAGGTGTGCGTTTTCAGCACATGTTCGCGCGCCGCCGCTGCCATTTGCCGCCGTTCATCGTCATGCGCCAGGTAATGCGCAACTTTGTCTCGCAACTCATCCACATCGCGGAAGACATCCAGGTGCTCGCCGACTGTGAACCATTCGCGCACCCCCGGGCGATCATCCACGAGCTGGAATGCACCCAGCGCCGCCGACTCAAAGAGACGCATGTTGCCGCCATAGCGCATGAAGTCGCCGTGCACATTGATGCTGATTTTGACTGACGACAACACTTGCAGCATGGACCCGCCCAGCGCCCGTCCACGATAATGCGCCCGCAGCGACTTCGGCAACTCGTGAATGCTCCAGATGCCCAGGTCAAAGTCGCGCAAGCCCTCCAGAGCCGCAACGCGCTCGCTGTACAGGTTATGTGGCAACAGCGTGCCCACAAAGCCGATGTCGCAGAGGTATTCGCGTGGCACATCGGTGAGGGGCTGGGGCACATGCAGAGCCGGGTCGACCGCCACATAGGGCAGGCAGGCCATGCGCCGCGCCCCCAGCTCTTGCCATTGCACACCATGATAATAGTCGTTGACCAGCACCAGGTCATACAGACGCGCTGCCGACCGCTCGTTGTGATTGGAAAATACAATGGGCGAAACGCCGCTGACATAGATCAGCTTGCAGCCATGTTCGTCTTTGAGCCGCGCCAGAGTCTCCGGCGTGATTTCGCGGTTGTCGCCAGAAAGCCAGATGATATCGGGCTGAAAACGCGCCGCTTCTTGCAGCAGCAGCCAATTGCGCCGCCGAATATCGGGCTGCAGCGCCGGCGGGATGCGCTGGTTTAGCGCGCTGACGAATTTGCGGGGCGTCCAGCGATTGCTGAACTTGTCTTGCTGCAAGTTGGCGATATTGCGCGAGCCGAAGCCGGGCAAGTTGCGCCAAAACACCGCCAGCCGATAGCCAGCCTCTCGGAAAACCCGCTCCCAACAATGCTGTCCCATGCTGCGTGGGAAGAGTGGCGGATTTGCAAGGTCTGGCGCAGCGGCGATGTCATGCAGAAGCTGCTGTGGATGATGCAGCGCGGCGATAAACAGGACGCGGCGGGGCATAGTCGTCAGCGAAAACAGGTGCGACTTGTGCGCTCTGCAATCACACCCCACTCAAATCCAGCAACTGCAGCGGGTCCTCTAGCAAACCGCGCAGGTGATTCACAAAAGCGGCGCCTTCTGCCCCGTTGCTGACGCGATGATCGACACTCAAGGTCATGTGCATGCGCGTGCCCACGCCAAGCCCGCCGTCGTCCAGCACGACAGGCACCCGCTGCGCCGAAGACACCGCCAATATGCCCGCTTCTGGCGCGGCGATGATGGCCGAGAAGTCCTTGATGTTATACGGACCCATGTTGCTGATGGTGAAGGTCGCGCCGCGGATGTCGTCGGGTTTGATCTTGCCGGCGCGCGCTCTTTTGTACATGGCTTTGTTGGCGACCGCCATATCGCTGAGGCTGCGCTTGTCGGCATCATGACAGACCACATTGACCAAGCCGTTTTCTGGCAGCGAAACTGCCACGCCGATATGGATGCGCAGATGCCGCACGAAACGGTCGCCATAATAATGCGTGTTCAGGTTGGGGAACTCGAGCAAGCTCAGCGCCAAAGCCTTGATGAGCATGTCATTGACGCTGACTTTGATGCCACGCGCCGCCAGCGCAGCATTGATGGACTTGCGCAAAGCCAGCAGCGGCTCGACATCGGCTGCGACCGTCACATAAAAATGTGGCGTGTTGCTCTTGCTTTTCACAGTGCCATCGGCGATAGCGCGGCGCATGCGGCTGAGCGGGATGATCTCGACATCGGCATCGGGCAACTTGCCCCAGGTGGCGCTGCCAACGGTGGCTGGCGGGGCGGCCGGGAGATCTGGCAGGCGGGGTGGCGCGCTCCAATTATCCAGGTCGGCTTTGACGATGCGTCCGCCGGGTCCGCTGCCACTCACGCGGCTCAGGTCGATGCCTTTATCGGCAGCGATACGTTTGGCCAAGGGCGATGCTTTGATACGCCCATCGGCGGTTATGGCGCTGCCATTGGTGGCTGTCGGCGCGGGAGCGGCTTCTGGCGGAGCTGCGGCGGGTTGTTCGGCTGGCGCTGTTGCTTCTCCGGGCCTGCCAATCACGGCGATGACAGCGCCTTCGCCAATTTCGTCGCCCGGCTCGGCGCGCAATTCTAGCAAGTGGCCCGCGCGGCCGGCTTCGACTTCGACAGTGGCTTTGTCGGCTTCAAATTCTGCGATGATGTCGTCTGCGTTGACCTGGTCGCCAATATCTTTCAGCCAGTTGATCAGCAGTCCATCCATCGTCAATTTGGTTTCGTGCGCCATCTAGACAATCTCCTTGACCGCGTCGACCACCTTTTGCGCGTTGGGCAGCGCCAGCAATTCAATCTCTTTGGAATAGGGCAGAGGCACATCTTCAGCCGCCACTCGCTTGATCGGCGCATCCATATAATCAAACATATTCTCTTGCAGCAGCGCCGCGATCTCGCTGC
This sequence comes from Anaerolineae bacterium, assembly GCA_022824565.1. GTDB lineage: Bacteria > Chloroflexota > Anaerolineae > Aggregatilineales > Phototrophicaceae > UBA6055. The sequence continues at coordinate 2,562 of JAJDZQ010000065.1, forward strand.
CAAAGCTGTACATGGGCAGCGACTCTTCCACGATGACGCAGCGGTTGGTCTTTTTGAAGCTGTCATAGACCAGCGCCATATCCAGGGGGCGCAGCCAACGCAGGTCGACCACTTCGGCTTCTACGCCATCCCTCGCCAAGGCCCGCGCCGCCTGCAGCGCCCAGTCGACGCCGCGCGAATAGGCCACCAAGGTTACAGAGTCGCCCTCGCGTTTGATATCGCCCTTGCCGATCGGCACCAGCAGGTCGTCCTGGTCGCTAGTAGCATCGGGCAGCGGACCGGGTTTGGGATACAGCGCGATGCTTTCGCTGAAGAGCACCGGGTTGTCATCGCGGATGGCTGTCTTCAACATGCCATAGGCGTCCCTGGCGTTGGACGGGCAGCCGACATACAGGCCCGGGAAGTGGGCGAAGATTGGCTCGGGCGCGTGTGAATGCGAGGCGGTGGCTTGGTTTCCCCAGCCGCTGGCCGCGCGATAGACAAGCGGCACCTTGAACATGCCGTCAAAAAAATAGCGCACTTTGGCCGCGTGATTGACGATGGCATCGAGCGCCAGAAAAGCGAAGTTGATGGTCATAAACTCGGCAACCGGGCGCAGACCAGCCAGCGCCGCGCCCACTGCGACGCCACCGATGGCCATCTCGCTGATGGGCGTATCACGCACGCGCCGCTCGCCAAATTCTTCGAGAAAGCCGCTCGTAACCCGGTGCGTGCCTTGCCAATAGGCGACTTCTTCGCCCATCACAAATACCGATTCGTCACGCAGCATTTCTTCGCGCAGCGCCCTGCGGATCGCTTCCCGCATAGCGACATTTCTAAGTGCCATATCGCGTCCTCATTCTCGCTCAGTCGATGCCCGCGCCGACACTGGCTGCTGTCTTGTAGACCCGCGGCGAGCCGACATAGGTATTGCCCAGCAGCGCGTCGCGCCCCCGCGGCAGCTCACTGGCTTCAGCAAATTCGACAGCCCGCGCCACGATTTGCCTGGCTGCTTCGTCATGCGCAGCGAGCTCAGAATCGACATCGCCATGTGCCCCCACGATGTGGTCGCGCAGAATCTTGATCGGTTCGCGCTCGTCCATCCATTGACGCAGCTCGGCAGACATATCATCGCGGGAATCGTACTGCTTGTCCGATACGCCGTGCCCGCGATAGCGATAGGTCACATGCTCAATGACGGCGGGTCCCTGGTCACGCGCATAGGCGACTGCCTGGCTCGCCACCTGGTACACAGCCAGGGCATCTTGCGCATCCACGCGCCCAAAGCTCTTGATGCCATAGGCTTCGGCTTTGCGGTGCAGCTCGGTCTGTCCACTGGCGCGCTCGACTTCTGTGCCCATGCCATAGCCATTGTTTTCGATAATCCAGATGACGGGCAAGTCCCAAATGGCGCTCATATTCAGCGATTCGTGAAAATAGCCGTTGTTGGTTGCGCCATCGCCGACATAGGTCATCGTCACAGCGTCTTTGCCGCGATAACGGGCTTCCAGGGCGATGCCAGCCGCCAGGGGCAGGTGTCCGCCCACAATCGCATAGCCGCCCCAAAAATTGTGCGCCGCCGAAGCCAAGTGCATGGAGCCGCCTTTGCCGCCGCTGCTGCCAGTTTTCTTGCCCATCATCTCTGCCATAACCGCATTGACGTCCATGCCCAAAATCAGCGCGATGCCATGATCGCGATAGGCGGTGATGACATGATCGCTCTTGCGCAGCGCCGCCATGCTGCCCACGCCGCTGGCTTCGTGCCCGCTATACAAATGCAGGTAGACGCCGGTGATGCGCTTTTGCAGGTAGAGCTGGTGGCAGGTTTCTTCAAACTCGCGTATCAGCACCATTTGCCGATACCAATCGAGCAGCATGTCTTTGCTGGGCGAGGGCATGGATGTTCCTTCGCGCGTTGCTGTGTCGGTCAAAGGTTGCGCGGAAGTATACCACAAGACGCAGGCGAGTTTATAGGGCGTGTGCGGAGGCGGCGATGATCGCCTTGACAATGACGGCGTGCTGGCATATAGATCAAATGTGCATACACAATTCCAGCCAGCGAAACCCATGCCGCAGCTACCGTTATCATCCGAATTTGCGCATCGCAACGCGATCCAGGCAAAACCGTTCGTCAAGTGGGTGGGCGGCAAACGCAGCCTGCTGCCCGAGCTTATGCGCCGTGTCCCCACAGAATTCAACAATTACTACGAACCCTTTGTTGGCGGCGGTGCCTTGTTCTTCGCGCTAAATAATGATGCTGCAATAATGGGGGGGGGGGGGGTATTTCTTAGCGATATTAATGCTGACTTAATTAAGACTTACCAGGTCATCCAGCGCGATCCCGAACCCCTCGTCATCAAACTGCGCGAGCACGCGGCGCGGCACTGCAAAGACTTCTACTACGACATCCGCGGGCAGCATCATCTCGATGACTGTGTTGAAATAGCGGCTCGCTTCATCTATCTCAACAAGACCTGCTTCAATGGCTTGTGGCGGGTGAACAGCCGCGGCGAATTCAATGTGCCGATGGGCAGCTATACCAACCCGGCCATTTGCCAGCCAGAGGTGTTGAGAGCTTGCCATGTGGCGCTGCGCCATGTGGATGTTCGGCTGCGGGACTTCCGAAAACTGGACGCGGCTGAAGGCGATTTTGTCTATTTTGACCCGCCTTATCAGCCTTTGAATGCGACCTCGTCTTTTACCAGCTATGCAAAGGGCAGCTTTGGTGAGCGGGAGCAGACGGCGCTGCGAGACCTTTGCCTGGAGCTGCATCAGCAGGGAGCTCGGGTGATGGTATCGAACAGCGATACAGAATTCATTCGTGGACTGTATTCCAACGCAGTTTTCAGGTTTCATGAAGTTAGAGCGCCGCGGATGGTCAACTGCAAGGCGCATGCACGAGGTGCGGTTAGTGAATTGATAATCACGACATATTAGGGAGAGGCAAGTGTACGTGTCAGACCGAAAATACCTGCTGGAATTCGTGGAGTCGCAGTTGAAAGAATCCGGCTATCAATTCATCGAAATATCACGAATAGACGAGATAGTCAAACTGAGCCAACCAGCCTATTCCACCAATGTTGTCATCGGAAAAAACATATACAAGAACAATCGCAAAGGTCATTTCCTCTTGTATCACCCTAACAAGTGGCCGAAAGGTCTTGTGGTCGAGGTTCGTTGGCAAGGCGTCAACGGTACAGTTGACGAGAAATTCCCGTTCATTGTTATGAATATCAAGCGTTTAGGTCTCGAAACGGTAATCGTGATGGGCGGTGGGAATCTGAAGCCGGAAGTCGTGAACTGGGTGGAAAGCCAGATTGGCTATAGACTGATTGAGGTATTCAACCCAGCACAATTTCAAAACTGGGTACTGGAGGGCAATCTATAGCGCCCGCACTACTCCGTCTCGCCATCGCCATAGAGCAAGCCCGCCACGACCACCACGACCACCGAGCCCAGCACGCCCACCAGGATGCCGCCGAAGAAAGGCACTTTCACCAGGCCGGTGATGCCGATGATTGCCACCAAAATCGAACCGACCACGCCGCCAACCAGCCCCAGCACAATATTGCCCAAAAAGCCGAAGCCCTCGCCCTGTAGCAGCTTGCCCGCCAGATAACCGCTCGTGCCCCAAACCAGCAGCGACACGATCAATCCCAACACCTTGAACAGCATGCCCGGCAGGAAAAATAGCGCCAGCAGCAGCGCGATAAGCAACCCGATGCCAATTTTGATCTTCATGTTCGCTCGTCTCCCGCACTTGCGTATATCCATTATACGCCAAGAATCCGCTCGTGGTTGCGCTGGAACCCCATCCCCTGATCTTGCCCATACAACCCCTCCCCCAGCCCCTCCCCGACGAGTCAGGGAGGGGAGTCCAGGTATGTGCCTCCCCTGACTTGTCGGGGGGACCGAGGGGGGTTCAGCCTCCCCCTGACTCGTCGGGGGGATTGAGGGGGGTTCAGCTTCCCCCTGACTCGTCGGGGAGATTGAGGGGGGTTCAGCCTCCCCCTGACTCGTCGGGGGGATTGAGGGGGGTCAGACCTGTCGGGGGACCGAGGGGGGTCTGAGCGCGCGGATTGAGGGGAGACAGAAACGAGGATTCGCCGCGCGCGGGAATTTCATGTAACATAGCGCCAGATTCGCTGGCAAGGCAGGTGGACACGACATGAGCGAGGTTGAGGCAGGTGGGCTGCCGCCTCTAACGCCCGATAACTTCATCAACCGCGAACTGAGCACGATCGACTTTCAAAAGCGGGTGTTGGCGCTGGCAGAAGACGAATCGACGCCGCTGCTCGAGCGCGTCAAGTTCATCGCCATTGTTGGCAACAACCTCGACGAATTCTTCATGGTGCGGGTCGGCGCCTATTTTCAAAAGCTGCAATTTAACAATCCGCGCACGCGCCCCGATGGCATGGCGCCCATGCAGCTTTTGCAATTGATACACTCGGAAGTTTCTTCGCTCATCGCTCGTCAACGGCGGCTGCGGCGCGAGGTCTTCGCCCTGTTGGAGCGCGAAGGCATCCGCTTTATCAACACCGACCAGCTCGACCAAAGCGAGCGCGATGCCATCAGCTATTATTTTCGCGCCGAGGTCTTCCCGCTTTTGACGCCGCTGGCCGTTGACCACGCCAGGCCCTTCCCGTTCATCTCCAACCTGAGCCTGAACCTGGGCGTTTATCTGGAGCGCACAAA
>JAJDZQ010000075.1 GCA_022824565.1 Anaerolineae bacterium
GCGCCGCGATTGCTCGATGATATGCGTGAAGATGCCATCCAGGCTGTCGGCGGCGGTGGGCAGCAGTCCGATATCTTCGGCAAAGAGGCAGAAGACCAGCTTGGTCAAGAAGAAGGCGATGCGCTGCGGCTCGGCATCCCATATGAATTTTTTACTATCGTCATTTTATACGAACTTTTATAGGCAACCTGCACAAACGAACATTTGTTCTATAGCACATTTGTTCTAATGTGAAGGGGCGGTCTCCCGGTCGGATTCGCATTCAGGACCGTCGTACAGGTAGCTATTCATGATATTCCTCCATATGGTTACGGCGCTTCAAATAAAGGTGATACAAACGCCTACAAAGAAGTATGATGGGGGCATAAAGCCCCCATATTTGTGTTTTGTTATGCTGGGACACCGCATGAGGCGAAGGCGAGGAGAATTATCCATCCCCAGAATAATCCCCAGCATATGATGAAACAGTCTCTACACATGTCAGACTCCAATCGCTGTGATGATGACTTGTGCCAGCCATAGGAAGGCGGTCGTGCCTACCCAGAAGGCGATTGCGCAGAAGAACACAAGGATAATCGCGCCGATGAGCCTCGCCACCCAGACGAGCAATGTTGCGCCCACCGTGAAGGCGATTGCCGCAAAGCATACAAGTGCTACTGCTGCAATGATTACTTCAACCATGATACACCTCCGATTACGGCGTTTCAAATAAAGGTGATACAAACGCCTACAAAGAAGTATGATGGGGGCATAAAGCCCCCATATTTGTGTTTTGCTCTGTTAGAACATGATGACGACGGCGTTGATTACCCAGAGGGCGATTGCGCAGAAGAACACAAGGATAATCGCGCTGATGAGCCTTGCCATCCAGACGAGCAATGTTTTGCCCACCGTGAAGGCTCCTGCCGCAAAGCATACAAGTGCTACTGCTGCAATGATTACTTCAACCATGATATTCCTCCGTATGGCTATGGCGTAAAGGTTAAAGGTGATACAAACGCCTACAAAGTCGCGCATGTTATCGGCGATTAGCTGGAAGGCTTGGGCGGCTTCGCGCGTTACCTGCTCGCTGTTGAAGCGCGGATGCAGGCGCTGCGGCGCGTGGAACAGGTCGTGCAACCAGCCCATGACAGCGGGATTGCTGACGATTTCGCCGTGCGAGAACGCATAGACGCGCTTTTGCGTATTGGGGAAGTTGGTGTGGATCTCCCAGTTGTTGATGTCGGTGACGACCAGCAGTGGCGGGTTGTGCAAGGCTTCGCGGTATTCCAGCAGCTGCCGGTAGGCTCCGTCCAGGTCTTTGTATTTGCCGGGCGCTTTGTACTCGATAGCGAAGTGGTCTTGCAGCCAGACATCGGCGAAACCATGCCTGCCCTGCCCGGTCTGCACGGTCGGCTCGAACTGAAAAGCCTGCCCCGCGGCCGTCTTGCCATCGCCAGCTGGCGTCTCGTGCGAGACTAGCCGGCACAAATCCATGAAGTGCGCCTGATAACTCTGCTTCTCGCCCAGCGAGGTAGCTGCCCACTTCTGCGCGAATTCGTTTGGCGTCATCTCACTTCAATCTCGGTGAACTCGCTGGCGGATCTGTTCGCTTTTCTCAATAAACCCAGCCAAGTAAGGCAACATTTGAATGGAATCGTGTAGGGGCGACTCTTGAGTCGCCCACATGGTCAAGGGCGATAGGGTGGGCGAGACAAGTCTTGCCCCTACGGATTTCGAATTGTAGCGGCGTTGCGACTTGCTTGCATTTTCTTCTGTGCCCTATATTTTTCTATGGGGGTTATGGCACAGCGCGGTGGTTCAGCATCTCGTTGAGCACCACCACCAGCCGGCGCAATTCGTCTTCCAGGTCGTGGCTGACGCCATCCTGGATGAGCGCCTCGCGGAAGAGGTCGCGCGCCTCGCGTATATGTTCTTGGCCCTGTCGCAGCCGCTGCAAGCCCGCCCGCATCTGTGCCCGCGCCTCGCGGCTGGCGGTGTTGGTGTAATAATCGGTAAATTGGAAACCATGCTGGGTGGCGACTCGCTGCAAGCCATTGACGAACTCCTGCAATGTGTCGATATCTTGCGCCGCGCCCCTTTGCAACAATTCGGCGATGCCTTCGCTCAGCTGCGGCTCCAGGCTGAAGTCCAGTTGGTCTATGCCGGTATAGCGCGCCTCGACCGCATCGCGACTGCTGGGCTGGGGACGCAGCGCTGTCATCTGCGGCGACATGCCTGTGAAGATCGGATACAGCACGCCGACGCACAAGCTGTGCACATCTTTGGTGTATTGCTGTGGCGCCTGGATCGGGTCGTCATCCAGCCGGCGCGAGCTGTTGAAGTCGATGACTTTGAGGTGCGCGCCATCCCAATAGACATGCTCCAGCTTGTGATCGAGATAGACGATTTTGTTGTCATGCGCCATTTCTAGCAGCGCGCAGAATTGCAAAGCCAGCGCCAGGCCCTCTTCGCTGGGCAATCGCCAACGGCTGTTGGGGCGGTTGGGTTTCATCAAATAAAACAGGCTGTTTTGACGAGGCAGTTTTTCCAAAGCCAGATAGGGACGCCAGCCAGCCGATGCGTATTGCTGCATGGCATCGACAAAAGCGCGCACATTGACCTGGAAGCTGTTGATATCGCCGGCGCGGGGGGCTTCTTCGCGGGCAGAGATATAGCCGCAATCGATCAATTTGACGATGTTGGGGCTGTGCCACAGGCGCGCCAGAATATCGGCTTCGCTGCCAAACGCGCGGTATTCCCAGCGGATGTCGCCATCGTCGGCGAGATGCTCGGGCCGCATGACCTTGAAAGCGACTTGCCGGCCGCTGCGCTGGTCGGTGGCATCCAGCACGCGCGCATAATGACCCAGCGCAAAGGTGTCGATGTAATTCTTCAGCTGATACATATCAGACAATTGCGGCATAGGCAGAGCGGCTCGCTGCGCAGGTGTAGGCAGTCATTGTAGCACCGATGCCAGCGCGGATACAGGGCTTGAACATTTCGGGGGTAGGGCAATCGCATCAAAACTCAACACAGAGAACACAGAGAGCACAGAGAAAAGCGTTCAATTTACCTTTGAGAGACTGACAGGTCGTCCTCTGTAGAACAAAACATCCGTTTCTTCTAGCTTACCAGACCAGACTCTGTGCCTCTGTGCCTCTGTGGCAAAAAAACAATGTAATGCGACTGCCCTACATTTCGGGGACCTGGCAAGTAAGCGGCTACAATACAGGCGATTCAACGCCCAGCCCTGCGGAGCCTGCTTTGCGACTGTTGATCACCCTCTTGCTGCTCGGACATGCGCTGCTGGTTGCCCAGGCACAGCCTGCAGGCGCGTTGGCTGCCGCCTATCATGCCGCCGCTCCATTCATCAATGCAGCAACACCACCTCGAGCGACCTTGCTGCCTGCGCTGCCGACGACCGCCCTGGGCTGCGAGCTGGTGGCTGGCTTGCCATTGTCGCAAGCGCTGGATGCCTGGCGCTTCGACTTTCCGACTGGTGCTGGCGATTTCACCGTATACACTTCGGTCGATGGCAATCTGACGCAGCTATGTGACGCCCGTGTGCCCAACCTCGGCGCAGGCTTGATCCCGCTCGTCAAGCAAGCAGACAGCGCCGCAAGTCGCAAGCAAGACGCAAGCTGCTGGCTGCGCGCGAATCGTGATGGGCTGCATGTGCGCGATGCGCCGTTGGGAAAAGTGGTCGCAACCATCGACCGCTTGCAACAGCACAAGCCGCTGGGCAGAAACGAAGCGGGCGATTGGCTCTTCTACCGCGAAGGCTGGGTGAATCGTAGGTCCGTTCGGTTGGCGGGCAATTGCGACGACTTGCCGACGCTCGATCCAACTATTGTGGCCAGTGGCGTAGTTCACTTTTGTCCGGCTGGATATGCAGGTTTTTTGCCGCCGCGCATCAACATCGGCACCAGGACTGCGCGCAGCGCCTCACAGACCTTCGCCAATCGCCTGCGCGCCAGCCCACAGCCCGATGCGCCGCTGATCGCCGAGATCCCTCCGCGCAGCATCCTGGACAATGTGCTTGATGGGCCAGCTTGCCAAGACCGCTATATCTGGTGGCAGGTCGCTGTGGACGGCCAGATCGGCTGGACAATCGAAAGCGACAGCCTCGCCAATTTTTATTATCTGGAGCCCTATCAACTGTCAGCGCTGCGCCCGCATACACCCGCCAGCCAGCCGCGGCCGCCGACTTTGCGCCGCATCGACAAGCCTGGCGCGGCAATCGACACCATCGCTCTGCTGGAGGTTGCCGGGGCGAGCGCTGTCGCTTTTTCGCCGGATGGATCGCTGCTGGCTGTTGCTGGCGCAACGGGCGCGACTTTTTTCAGCCTGCCAGATTTCGCGCCGATCGGACACGACGCAGTATTTTTTGATAGCGACAACCTGCCGAGCAACTGGCTGACACAGTCGCTGGATACCCTGGCCTGGTCGCATGGCGGCGACAAACTGGCTGTCAGCCGCGGGCGCGAATTGCAAGTGTGGCAGCCGGCTGCGGGGCGATTGGCGCTACATTTTCGCTTCCCGTATACACTGCGCAGCATCGCCTTCAGCCGAGATGATCGGTGGCTGGCCGTGACGGGCGCGTCCGCCAGCGCACAGCACAGCGCGTTGTGGATCTACGACCAGCATGGCGATCTGGCGCGGTCACTGCCGTTGGTTGGCGCGGGCTCGCCGCCGACTGTCATCGCCGCTCCCGATAAAATTCCGGGCGACTTTCTTTATAGCAGCGCCGACAAACTTTTTGTGCTGACAGCCGAAACTGGGCAGTCACGGGCAATGTATCAATTGGCGGGTGTGCCGCAGCGAGCCTTTGACCTGTCCACCGATTCTGCAGGCGCTTCGTTGCTGGCGCTGGCTCTGGGCGCGCAGGGCCTGGGCTGGCTGGCGCTGGTCGATGGGATAGATGCCGCTGCGCCGGGCAGAACCCTGCGGCTGGATGCGGGCGACCTGGCTTTCAGTCCCGATGGGCGCTTCTTGGCTGCCGCATCGTCGGGTCGCGTTTTCGTGCTGGGCACAAGCGACTGAGTTTTTTTCGGGCTGGGGGCTGGCGAGCATTTTCGCTAGCATACGCGCATGCCCAAACCCTTGACCGTCATTCCCATCCCCGCGCCTGTGCAGACCGAGCCATTCGATCTCTGCGCGACCCTGCTGGGCTGCCTGCGCGCGACCCACGAGACCCTGCGGGAGGGCGATGTCGTCGCCGTTTCCAGCAAATACGCCAGCATCGCAGCCGGGCGCGTATGCAGCTTGACCGATGTAGAGCCTGGTCCGCGCGCGCATGAGTTGGCTCGCCGTTTTGGCATGGACGCGGCCATCGCCCAACTGGTCATCGCAGAAGCCGACCATATCTTCGGCGGCATCGAACTGGGCTTCCTGCTGACAGTCAAAGGCGGCGTCATCTCGCCCAATGCGGGTTTGGACCGCTCGAATATCCCCAGCGGGCAGGTGGTGCTGCTGCCATCTGACCCTTTCGCAACTGCCGAGTCTATCCGCGCGCAGCTGCAAGCCGAGGCGGGCTGCCGGCTGGGTGTGCTTCTCAGCGACAGCTGGCTGATGCCGGGTCGCTTTGGCACAACGGGCGTGGCCATCGCTATGGCCGGTTTTCAGCCCATCCGCGACGAACGTGGCAAAAGCGACCTCTTTGGCAACCCGATGGCGGTCACGCAGATTGGCCTGGCAGATGCGCTGGCGGTCTGCGCGCAGGTTGTGATGGGCGAACGCGACGAAGCCACGCCATTTGCCATCGTGCGCGGCGCCGATGTGCAGTTGAGCGATGCGCCACTTTCCACAAACGATGTCGCCATTCCCTGGCGGCATTGCATCTATATCGAGTCGCTCACAGTCGGCTTGCTGCCGGCCGACGAGACTTGTGCAAAGTAGACAGTTTCGCCAGCTTGTCATTTGACGAAGGCCTAAAGCCCGCTTACACTTGGGATAACTTGAGTGGGGGGCAAGCGCGTCGTGATGTGGGAAGCGTGCACAAATAAATCGCCCAGCCCGAGCGCGGTGCAGCCGAGAAAGCTGTGGCGCGTTTTTCTTTTCCAGCCAGCGCAGGTGTCGTATTAGAAAGGATGGATATGGACGCGAGCATGATCAACAAAATCCAGAAAGCCAGCGCCTATGCCAGCGAGCCCGAGCGCGCCACTTTCAACAGCCTCTGCCTGCGCTTCCAAGGAGCCAACAGCGGGTATGTCGTCGAATTGGATGGCGATGGCTGGTCCTGCAGTTGCCCCGGCTTCCAGCGCTACGCCATCTGCCCGCATATCATGGCGCTGGAGAGCCTCTTCAAGCCCTTGTTAAAACGGAAACCCCTGCCCTATGCGCCCGGGCAGAATATCGTCAGCGATGTCAAAAAAGCCAAACGTTATGCCCAAGAGCGCGATCGCATCCAAATCCTCAGTTTTGATTGCACATTCGAGGGCTACAACAAGACACACTTCGTCACATATGACGAGGGCAACTGGACGAGCACAGCGTCCTTCTTTGCCCAGCGCGGAGTCTGCAGCCACATCATGGCGCTGGAGAAGATTTTGAAAGACTGGGTCGAGCCAGCGCGGATGGCTGTTGCGCCGTGATTTGACAGGGCTGTTTATTCAGCAGGTTCTGCCGTCGCGGCGTCTTGGCTTGTCTCTTCATCGTCGTCTGCGGTCGGCAGGCGAGCATCTCCCAATGCCACTTCATACACTGCCTGCCAGGCTTGATAGCGCGTGAAGACAGCATTGCGCTCGACCAGCGCGCCAGCCGCGTCATAGATATTCCGATAGACAAGCACATCTGCGCCCGGCACCGACCAGTCGATCTGGCGTGTCTGCCCGGGCCCCAGGTCATCGGCAGCGATGTACAAATCGGGCGGGGGCGGCACGATATCTTCAACGATGGGCGGCTCGATGCGGGTTGTCCAGTGCCGCGTGCTGTAGATGCGGAATTGCAGCGCGTCGTCCGCGGGCAGGTACGAGCTTTCGATCAACAGGTGATAAGGCGTATTGTTGCGGAAGCGCAGATCGACAGTCGGCTGCCAGATCGCCGCGTCCAAGCCCGGTCCCGCGCCGGCATATTCATAATATCCCACGCGATAGCCATGGCTGTGCCGCTCTGTGATGGCATAACCGCCGCTGAATGCCGCACGGTACATGGTGGTGCTAACCTGGCAGATGCCTCCGCCGATGCCCGTAACTGTTGCGCCACCCAGGATCACATTGCCTTCCAGATAACCTGCCGCCGCGGTGATTTCGCCCAGGTGCTGGTTAAACGAGAATGCTTCGCCCGGCGCCACCACGATGCCGTGCAGCTTGCTCGTGCCCAGCCCGATATTGTCGCGCCGATTTTGCTCGCTGCCCCAATAATAGGTCGTCGCCTGGGCAACCAGCTCGCTTATGCCCAGCTCGGCTGCGGTGGTGGCTTCGTGAAAGCGCGGCGGCAGCGGCACGAATACCATGTCGACGCGGCGATTATCCATTGAAAATACGGCGGCTTCCAAGCGGCGCAGCGTCTCGGCGACATCCAGGATGCGCCCGCTGGACGAAGGGGTCAGCGCATGCAGCTGGTCTGTCGCCGGGTTAAAGTCCAGGCGGCTTTCGACAGGCGCGCTTTCCAGGCTGGGCGCAAGCGACTTGAGAAATGGGCGGAAGGCGCTCAGGTCGACTTGCACATCAAAGCGCATTTCGCCAGCCACCGGCTGCAATTGTACCGAAAGCGCAGTGCGGATCTGCGCGGGCGTAAGCAGCCAGGGCGACAGCGGATCGCCATTGGGTCGCGTGCCAAAGAGCTGCAGCGGCGCAGACAAGGCGGTCTGGACGCGCCTCGCTGCCTCAGTCACATTCCAGGCGCGGGGCGGGCTTTCCTGCACGACCAGAGAAATCGCCCCGCCCTGCCCAGCCAGCACAGCAGCGCGCAAGCGCCCCAAGGTCGCTGCAATATCCAGCCACTGACTGCTTTCGCCGCTATTGACGGCGACTTGCAAGCCTTCGATGCGCAAGCTGGCATCCTGGCGCGGACGGTTTATCTCGTTCGCCAATCCCTGCAAAAACCGCAGAGCGACTGCTTCGTCAAAAACATAGCGTGCCGGCAGATCGATGCCATCCAGCCAGGCGCGCGCGATATCTTGCAGATTTTGCCGCGCATCGTCACCGTGCCCGATGCGAAATGCCTGCTCTGCCAACTGCTCAGCCGGCAAGCGAAAACCCACTTCAAGCGCTGGCGCCAGCCAGTTCTGCTCGTCATGCTGAAAGGTGTATAGGACTGCTTCCGCAGCGCCATAGTGGTTTGTCAAAGCCTCAACTGCTTGCGCGCGGGTCTGCCCAGCCAGCGCGACCTCGCCCACACGGATGCCCGGCGCGATGCGGTCTGTCAATGCGCGCTGCACAGCCGCCAGCCCACCCGCCAGCAGCAAAGCCAGCCATGTCAGGCCGATCAGCGTGAGGATGGCTGTGCGCAGCAGACGCACCAGCAGTGGACCGCGCGGCGTGTGCGGTGCGGGCATCAGGTTTTGGCGTATAGCGCGACTTCGTGGCAGGGCATGGGTTTGGGCGGATCGCCACAAGACGTTTGGCGCGGCAGAGACAGGCTTGTGCGCACAGCCGCCGTATAGGCAGCGCCGCTGGCATCGACGAAATGTACGCGTTGCCCGCCATCTTCCATCCGCTGCACATCATGCAGCTGCAGTTCATCGATGCGATATTTGCGCGCCAGCTCGCGGATGAGAGCTTCTGCCGCGCCGACCGCTTGATGCGCCGCATTGTCCAGACGATGCCCGGCATAAGCGCTGCGCCCGCGATATTTGTGCGTGAGCAGATAACCCGCGCGGTGATTGGTTACGATGGCTTCCGCATCAGCGGGGTCGATATGCCCATAGGCGACGCCCTGCGGAAAAGCCAACAACGTCGCTGCCAGACGATGTCCGCCCAGATGAGTCGTTTGCCAAACGCGGTCTTCGCCAGCATGCGCCACCAGTTGTTGATAAACTGGCGCGCCATAAACCGCGCAGCAGGGGTCGTGCCGGCCATTGGTGCAGATGGCGTATAGCTCGTCAACTTCGCTCATGGACCGTCCATTAATCACGGGCCTGCCGCCAGTTGCCAGCCCTTCCATATCCAGGCTTAGCAGCTCGGCATACTCAGTCAGTTGCGTCTGAAAGAGTTGGGGCTTTGCCTGGTTGGTCCGCGCGATGAAGACATGCTTGTCGTTGCGGCTTGGGCGGCGGATAAAGAGGATTTTCGTCCGTGGCCAGGCGCTCAAGTGGCGCAGGATGCCCGCGAATTCGCCTGTTTTGGCAGCGGATTTGACCGTATCGTGCCGCCAACCGCCTTCGTCGGCCAGGCTGCATTCGATCAAGATAAAGGTATCGGTCGGCTTGAATGTGCCCGCCAGCATTTCTTCTGCTGCGCGCGACTCTTCGGCGCAGGTCAATGTACTCTGCATAATCATGCCTCTTTGCGTCTGTTGTGCTGCGCATCCGCCGATTTAACCACAGAGCGGACGCTGGCACAAATGCCCTGGCGACCAGCAGCATAGATAGGCTGGCAAGCGAGCCTGCGCTACAATCGGGCAACTGTGCGCGCGGAGGAGACTGTGCATGTCCAACTTGTCCATTCGCCAACTGCGGCTGAAGCGGGGCGGCAAATCTGTCTTGCACGATATTTCGCTGGATGTGGCAGAAGGCGAGCTGTTGGTGGTCATCGGGCGCAGTGGCAGTGGCAAGAGCTCTCTGCTGCGCTGCATCAATCGGCTGAACGACATTGAAGCGGGCACGATCCTGCTGGACAGCCACGACATCAACGAGCTGCCCGTGACTGAGTTGCGGCGAAAAGTCGGCATGCTCTTTCAGAAGTCGACAGCTTTTGAAGGCAGCGTGGCGGACAACATCGGCTTTGGCGCGCGCTTGCACGGTCAAACACTGGCTCGCAAAACCGTCTTGGAGCTGATGGCGCAAGCATCGCTCGAAGCAGAGCTGGTGGACGAGCCAGCCTCGAAGCTTTCTGGCGGGCAAGAACAACGTCTGGCTATCGCGCGGGCGCTGGCGCTTTCGCCATCGCTGCTGCTGCTGGACGAACCAACCTCGGCGCTCGACCCGATCGCAACCAAAGGCGTGGAAGAGACATTGATGCGATTGCGCAGAGAGACCAATTTGACCATGATCTGGGTGTCGCATTCGATAGAGCAGGCTCGTCGCGTGGGCAGCCGCGTGCTACTGCTAGAAGAGGGACGGGTCCTGCGCGTCGACAACGTTGACAAGATGCTCGACCCCAATACAGGCGACAAACGCGCGCTGGCATTTGCTGGCGGCGACGAAGCGGGCATGCGCAGAAACTAAGCGGCATCAAGCAGATTCTAGCCCACCCCCCACCCCCTCAGCCGAAGCATCAGGGAGGGGGAGCGCATTTGAAGATGCTGAATTCTGGTGCACGATTTCTAACAGATTAGCAATAATCGCACAGGTTTCTCGACGAGTTTCCCTTCTCCATTGTTATGGGAAGGGACGGGGATGGGGTAGAAAAAAATATCCTGTGCTCAGAACAGGTCAGGGGGAGGCATTGGGCGGTTGCCGGTCCGTCAGCGCTGCCAGCCATTCGCGGTCAGCTTCGCTTAGATGCGCGCTTTTCAGCAATTCAGGTCGTCGCTGCCAGGTGCGCAACAATGCCTGCCGACGCCGCCAACGCGCTACTTCGGCATGGTGACCGCTTGTCAATATGGCCGGCACAGCCAGACCGCGATAGGTATGTGGGCGGGTATAATGCGCCCCTTCCAACAAGCCATCGGCATGGCTGTCGCGGTCAGCCGCGCCTTTTGCGCCCAGTACGCCGGGGAGCAAGCGCACAACCGCGTCTATCAATACCAGCGCCGCCAGTTCACCACTTGTCAGCACATAGTCGCCGATGCTGATTTCATCCGTAATAGCGAGCTGACGCACGCGCTCGTCGACGCCTTCGTAATGCCCGCAAACCAAGACGAGCTGCGGCAATTGCGCGAGTTCTGTTGCCAATTGGTGAGTCAACAGCCGCCCCTGTGGCGAGAGCAAGATAACCGGCGTTGCGGATGATGGCCGAACCGCTTCGATCGCGCGCACCAGCACATCTGGCTTCAGGATCATGCCGCCGCCGCCGCCATACGGTGTGTCGTCAACCTGGCGATGTTTGTCCGCCGCATACTTGCGAATGTCGTGCGCGCGGAATGCCAGCAGGCCCCGCTCTTGCGCTTTCCACATCATGCTGGCGCTCATGACGGAATCGAACATCGCGGGGAAGAGGGAGAGCGCGTCAATCTGCATGCGGTTTCCTGTGAAAAATCGCTGCGGCGCTTACATTTCTGCGCGCGTCTGCAAGAAGAAGGCTTTTTTCAGGTTGGGCAGCGTAAAGTCGAAACCGCAGGATTTGAAAAAATCTTCGGCGACGCTGATGGCCATGATTTCGTAAATGCCGCGCTGCATCGCCAAGTCTACGCAGACAGCCACCAAAGCCTTGCCGATGCCCAAGCCGCGCGCCGAAGGAGCAACAGCCAGGCTGCGGATCTCGCAAAGCTTTTTGCTGTAGATTTCCAACGCGGCGCAACCCACAATCTGCCCATCCAGACGGGCGATGAACGATGTCGAAAGCAAGTCTTCCAGTTCGTCAAAGGTACGCGGCAGCAGATCGCCACTGGCGACAAAGGGTTTGATAAAGTCGGACAGCTCGATCAAGTCGGCGGATGTCGCTTGCTCGATGCCAAATGTCGGCGTTTGCTCGCGCAGCATGCCCCGGCCTCCGTTTGCTCATGTGGCGAAGTGTAGCAGGTTGCGCCGCATCTGCTAGACTCCACGCTGTGACAACAATGGCAATCGTCGCCAGAAAGTGAGGGGCTGTGCCAACAATCAGCGTTGCCTCGCAGAATCCGGTCAAGCAGCGCGCCAGCCTGGCCGCATTTCAGCGCGTCTTCCCCGGCCAGCCGTTCAAGCTGCGCGGCGTTGCAGTAGAATCGGGCGTATCCGACCAGCCCATGTCCAAGAGCGAGACTATGCAGGGGGCGCTCAACCGCGCGGCCAATGCACGCGCCGCCCAACCAGATTCCGATTATTGGATCGGCATCGAAGGCGGTATCGAGCAGACGCCGCTGGGCATGAGCTGCTTCGCCTGGGTGCAGGTACTGGGGCGGGACGGGCGCGTTGGCTGTGGGCAGACGGCTGTTTTCTTCTTGCCGAGCGAAGTAGCCGAGCTGGTGCGGAGCGGGCTGGAGCTGGGCGAAGCCGATGACAAAGTCTTCGGGCGCGTCAATTCCAAGCAGGGCAATGGCGCAATCGGCTTGTTGACAGATGACGCCGTCAACCGCGAAGCCTATTATGTGCAGGCGGTGATCATGGCGCTGGTGCCATTCAAAAATCCACAACTGCATTGGCCGCAGGCGCATTGGGTAGAATAGCGGCAGTGTGGCGCTGTACAGGAGAAGGAGTGTACCATGCCCGACCTATTCGCTGGCGTCGAGGGCATAGAACGGGTCCTCTTGTCGATCGCCTTCATCCTGGTGGCTGCGGCTGTCTCGCGCTGGCAAAGCTCCGACCTGGAAAAAGACCTGCTCATCGCCACTGTGCGCAGCTTCGTGCAGTTGATCGCCATCGGTTATGTGCTGGAACTGGTATTTGAGCTGGACAGCCCGCTGTTCACCGTGGTCATCTTGCTGGTGATGACGGTCACGGCTGGACGGACAACTGCCAAGCGCGCGCATCAGACGCCGAACGCGCAGTCAATCTCGCTGCTGGCCATCGGCGCAGGCTCGGCAGTAACGATTGGTTTGCTGGTGGTCTTGGGCGTATTTGACTTTGTGCCGCACGACATCATCCCCATAGGCGGCATGGTCATCGGCAATTCTATGACGACCGCCACCCTGGTCATCACCCGCTTGAGCAACGATTTCCATGACCAGCGCGATATGGTCGAAGGCAAGCTGGCGCTGGGCGCGACATCCCGCCAGGCTTCATTGACCCAATTCCAGCGCACCATCCGCAGCGCGCTGACACCCATCATAGATACGACCAAGACGGTTGGGCTAATCAAACTGCCGGGCGCGATGACCGGCATGATCTTGGCGGGGGCGAGTCCGCTAGAGGCGGTGCAGTTGCAGATCATCGTGATGTATATGCTGGTCGGCGCGGCGACGTTCACCGGGCTGATCGCGGCCTGGCTGACTTATCGGCAATTTTTCACCCCCGCGCATCAGTTGGTGTTGGGGTAGCTTCGTCCACGCAGAGGAACTCCAAGAGTACACCGGCGGCTCTTAAATGAGTCTCAAAGGCGCGCCAGCAACGGTCTGCGGCATTGACAATTGGCGCGTCTTTACCATTATCAATTTTGAATCGCCGGGCAAGCGCTACCCATTTCTTATCGTCCCCATCAAATTGCTTGCAGCGGGGATCGGACGCTGTCCAAGTATCGTTATTGTCTGGGTAGTCGATATAGTGAAGATCCATATCTCTTTTCAGCTTGACGCGTCGAACTCGCTCTTCGTCACCTTGATAGTTAAAAAGGTAAATCAAGAATTGCCCAGCAAGGTCTTCGGAACGGGTTTCCGAGGGTAATTTGCCTCCGTATTCACCAAGCGCTTCAAAATCGTCGTCAATGATAACAATTACCTCGCCTTGCATCACGCGATCAATAAAGTCAATCGCGTTATCTATGCAGGCACGAGTAGCCACCTCGTTATGGCCACCAGCAATCATCGCCACATTGGTATCGACGACCCTAGGAGACATTGACACCACTTGACTTCCGCCGACGATTCTCTTTGACGATCTTTATTACATCGCCCGCAAGATCACCAAAGAAATCTTTAGGCCAGTTGTTAATCGTGCCGAACAAATCCACTTCGAGAGGCGTGAGATTTGACGATCCACTTTCCATCTCGCAAAAATAGAGTGCTGTCTGTTCTCTATTTATTTTCTGTTCAGCGATGAGCACTTGAAGCCGCCGTAAAAAATGTTCGCTATGGCTTTCAACAATGACTTGAACATTTCGATTCACAATCACATCAATGATGACTTCTGCCAAGCCGGCCTGAACAGAGGGGTGAAGATGTAACTCTGGCTGTTCAAGTATAATGGTCGAGCCTTCGGGAACATAGTAGCAGAGCACGAGGACAGGCAAGACTTGGGATACGCCGATTCCTAGATCTGGGATCAGTACCTCTGGACTGGTTTGCTTCCGCTTCATCCAAACCGCATATTGATTGCTTCCTTTGAAGAGCGGCCGCACAGCAAAGGAACGGGCCAATCCAAGATCCTTGAGCAATCGGGCAATTCGCGACTGCAACTTGTTTCGTCTTCCTCCACTGCTTACTTCTGGATGTGCACCCGCCAAGAGTGCATGAACTGCCAACTCGCCCTTTAGACCGACATCAGTCGGTTTTTCGCCACCCCAAGTATAAGCGCGCAGTGGATATTCTCGCAATGGACCCAAATAGTAGGTGCGCCGAAATTGCGACTCCAAGAGAAGTTCCAAGTTCCGTAAATAGAATGTATCTTGATAGTAATTTAGCGCCTCGTAGGAAAATCCATAGCACTTTTCAGGATTCATATAAATACGTGGACGACTCTGAGGGCGCTTGGGCTCCATTCCGTTTATGTGAATACGAATCAAATACCGGTTGTTTCCAGCTCTTTTGAATTTCACCACGAATTCGTCGTCCATCCGATACTCCAGAGACTGCACATATACTTTGTCTTTTTCTGCGTGAATTTGAGTTTGAAATGCAAGTCTCGTAACCGCAAGTTGCGCATTTGAATTGGGAACTGGAATTGACAACACATATCTTTCTTGGGCATCCCAACTCACACCGAAACTCATCTCTGTTTCGTCGCGAAGGGTGATCTCATGTGGCGTACCTAGATTCACATAGCCCTGCTGGATGCTACCGGTCTTCAAGACCAGATTGCGATCATTCGACTCCGCCGTCTGCTTGAGCAACAAGAGCATCTGCAGCAGGCTGCTCTTGCCCGAGCTGTTCGCGCCGAAGAATGCTGTCAGTGGTGCCATCCGCACCGGCCCCGTGTCGCGCCAGGACTTGAAATTGGTCATGCTAATCTCGGTGAACATGGCTGCATGCCTTTCCGAATTCCACATCTGCATTATACTCGACTGCCGCCTCTGCTGTAAACGCCGTCCGTTCGTGCTACACTCCCGCCCATGATCCCGCCCATCCCCGTCACTCGCGACCAGGTCAAAGTTCTGTCCGTGGTCAAGCAAGGCTTGCACCAGCCCGACAGCGACCTCAAGCGCATCATCGAGCGCATCGGCTTGCTGCAGATGGACAGCGTCAGCGTGGTCGCCCGCAGCCACTATCTGGTCATGCTAGCCCGCGCCGGCTTGTACGCGCCCGCCGACCTGGACGCCCTGCTCGATAGCGGCTTCCTCTTCGAGACCTGGGCGCATGCCATGTGCCAACTGCCCGCCGCCCACTATCCCTGGTATCACGCTTACATCCAGCAGAAGCAGCTCAAGGAAAGCAACTGGCAGATCGACCGGCTGGATATGGACATGCAGCCCATCATTGAGCAGGTGCTGGCGACGATACGCGAGCGCGGACCCATGTCGTCAAAGGATTTCCAAAGCGAGCGCCGTGGCGAGGGCGGCTGGTGGAATTGGAAACCGACCAAGGTGGCGCTGGAATATCTCTTCGACCGCGGCGAACTGATGGTCAGCCATCGCGTCAAGTTTCAGCGCTACTACGACCTGTCAGAACGGGTCCTCGCCCGCCATCCATGCAAGCTCGACAAGACAATTGAGGATTTCCGCCATTGGACGATTGCTCGCGGCTTGCGGCACATCGGCATCGGCACGAGCAACCAGGTCGCCGATTATTACCGCCAATACAAACGCGATGCCGCCGGCATGCTGAGCGACATGCTCAAACAGGGCGAGGCGCTGCCAGTCGAGGTGGCGGGCTGGGATGATCCTGCCTTCATCCATCGCGATGACCTGGCGCTGCTGCAGCGCGTGCAAGCGGGTGAATTCCAGCCAAGCCGCACCAGCTTCCTGTCGCCTTTTGACAACTTGTTTTGGGACCGCGACCGCGACGAAATGCTCTGGGACTTCTTCTACCGCATCGAAATCTACACGCCCAAAGCCAAGCGCGTGCACGGCTATTATGTCATGCCCATCTTGCACGGCAGCGAACTGGTCGGGCGCATAGACCCCAAGGTCGACCGCAAAGCCAAGCGCCTCATCTGTCACAACCTGCACCTAGAGCGCGGTGTAAAACTGAATGCGGCGCTGATACGCGGTCTCATCGGCGCATTTGAGCAGTTCATGGCTTTTCATGGCTGCGAAGATTTTGAGCTGGGACGTTGCAACCGCGCCCCCCTGGAACGCCGCCTGCGCAAGCACTTCGGCTGTTGACATGCCCCCCTCAATCCCCCGGACAGGTCAGGGGGGAGGCACCCCTCTCAATCCCCCCGGACAGGT
The DNA here is from genome assembly GCA_022824565.1 of Anaerolineae bacterium. Lineage (GTDB taxonomy): Bacteria > Chloroflexota > Anaerolineae > Aggregatilineales > Phototrophicaceae > UBA6055. The sequence goes on from JAJDZQ010000075.1 coordinate 16,422, forward strand.
CAGGGGGAGGCTTACCCCCACCCCAAACCCCTCCCCCAAAATGAGGGAGGGGCTTTTCACACCCCATCAATCCACCTGTCGGGTCGGGAGGAGCATAATGCATTGGCTACCCTCCCTGACTCGTCGGGGAGGGGCTGGGGCTGGGGTTGGCTACCTTCTCAGTCCTGACGGGGAGGGGCTGGGAGAGGGGTCGGCTGTTATACTGGGGGCAGCGCAGGCACAAGGGCAGACACGCCATGCAGGCCACAATCGCCGACATATTGGCTGATGCGGGCGCATTCGCCAACCAGATCGTCAATATCGATGGCATCCTGCTCATCACCGGCTATGATCGCGGCGCATCGGAATTCCGCGAAGTGTGGCTGGTGCAACAGGATGAACAGCAAAATCATGCCTTGCGCGCCCAGCCCATCAGCAGCGCCTCCACGCTTTGGCATGGTTTGTCGCGCTTGAATCCGCGTCATTTGCCCGGCTACCAGAGCTATCGCATTCACGATGCGGCACGGGCACGCGTCCGAGTGGATATAATCAACGGCTCGCCGCGCATCGATATCTTGACCGCGGCCATATATCGGCAGGCATTCACTTTGTATGTCGGCAGGGACGGCGTGCGGCTGCATCAATGTTTGCCCGCGGACACAGAAATCTGCGCGCTGCCGGCGATCCATGCCAATATCGCGCGCTATCTGGGACGGCATTTGCATGTCTATGGCACCCTGGTCATCCGCTCGGCGCCACCGTCCCAATACCTTCTGCCCGGCAAGATTCCTTTTGCCAAAGACGCGCTGCGCCAATCCGAACAGCTCCCGGAAATTGCGCCAGAAGCTGCCTGGCTGGAAGACATCGAGTATCCACAGAGCGACAGCCAAGCGCCCCCAGCCGACGCCTTGCCCGAGTCGATCTATATCGACGGAGCTTATGCGCTGGAACAGCCGCTTGCGCAATTGCCGGGCATCACGCAGACGGTCGTGAAGCCGGCCATCGTGGCTGGGGTTTTGGGCGCGCGCGACCACGAACTGCACTTCGCCACGCTCAGCAATATCGACCTGGTTTACTTGCAGAATCTGACATACAAGCGGAATGGCAAGACTTTGGAATCGGTGCTGAAGCTCAAGAATCTCGTGCCAATCGCAGAAGAAACGTAAAGCGCCGGCCTGTCCCCAGCAAGGTTGGCACGCGCAGCCGCCGGTGATAAACCCACCACTCAATCATCAGCAGCAGCAGCGCCAAGACCACCAGCGGCAGCCAAAACTCCTGCAAGCCAAGCTGTTCATCGGCAATTGCGCCCTCTCCCGCGCCGCCCAGTCGCAATTCGTCTGCGGGAACAGGCCGGATGTCACTCTCGCCTGTGGCAAACAAGTTCACGGCGAAAGGCTGCGTGCGCGTCACTTCGTCCGCCTCGATCACATCCAACTGGTAGAGGCCAAGTTGGTCGGTCTGCGTGAATGCCAGTGTGTCGCCCCCAGCCGGCAGCGCATACACAGTCGCGTCTGGCGCGGTGATGCGGATGCTGTCGGCGCGCAAAGGCGGCGAAATCGTCAACACATCGCCGATGCTCAAGCCGGCCGGCTGGGCAATGATATCGGCGGGCGAAAACCAATCCAGCAGATTCGCCATCAGCAGCGGAAAAGCGATCAACAGCGGCAGGTTGGAATCGCGCAGGTCGAAAGGCAAGATAGCGATTTGCTGCGCATTGAGCCGACCAGCCAGCAGGATGGCGCTGTCGCCGGCCTGGACCAGCGACTGTGCCCAATCCGCGCTCAGCTCGCGATGCGAAAGCAGGCTCATCTCGTCCAGATCGACAAATGCGGTGATGGGCGAAGCGCCACTGACGCGGATGTCGCTGCTGGCGGCTTGTGGCGCGCCAACAGAAAAATAGGCGGTCGAGTTGGGCGGGTTGAAGAGCAGCATGTCGCCGGCCGGCAAGCTGTTGGGCAGCCAGCCATCGAACACATACAGGTCAAATTCTGCGCCGGGCAAGCTGCGGCTGTCGGGGCTGCCGCGGTACGTTTGCAAGCCGGGCAAACTGCGCAGCGCCTGCTCCAGGAAGAGGTTGCCAGTCTGTGACACATAAAAGACGCGCCGCGTCGTCACCTCGCTTTGCACAGACCAGGCTCGGTTGTCCAGCGCCAGAAAATCTTGCGCGCCACTAGCAAATGTCAACGTCGCCGAAAGCGTCTCGAATGCTTCGGTGATTGGCTCATCAAAGGGGATAGGCAACTGGCTGCGCGGCGGGATGCTGCCACTGCGCGACAAACGCAGCACCTCGTCCAGGCGGATCACCAGCGAAACATCGGCTTGCGCATCGCCATAATTGGTCACCTGGGCGAAAAGCTGCGGAGCGCCACCTGGCAAAGCGCGCGTCGCCAAGGCCGTGATGGCGATATTGGCAGCCGATTCGCCGACGGGCACATAAATCGGCTGCGGGATATTGGCGGGCAGCTCGGCCGCCGCGCCGATGCCGCCATCGGAAATCATCACGATGCTGAAGTTTTCTGCGCCCACAGCCCCAGCCGCCGCCAGTGTCAACGCCGTATCCCAGTCCGCGCCACCCTGGCTGGGATTGATGCCATCCAGTGCGCGGCGAAGCTCATTCTTGTCCGATGTATAAGGCGTCAATGGCTCGGCGCTGTCGGCCACGCGGATTAGCGCGATGCTGTCCTGCGGGTTCATGTTGTTGACGATACCGCGCGCATGGTCCAGCGCAGCATGCAGGCGCGTTTCCCCTTCGATATCAGTCGCTGTCATGCTGGCGGACGCATCCAGCAGCAGCGCGATCTTGCCAGCGCTGATGGTCGGCACCGGTATGAAAGGGCGAGTCAGCGCCAGCACCAGCGCCAGCAATATCAACAGCTGCAAGAAGAGCAGCAGATTGCGCCGCAGCCGTTGCCAGGGCGTGTTGGCTTCGGTGTCTTTCACGACTTGCCGCCACAAGAAGGTGCTGGAGATTAACACTTCGCGCCGCCGCAGCCGCAGCATATACAACAGCAGCACCGGGATGGCGATAGCGAGCGCGGCAAAAGCAGCCGGCACGAGGAAAGACATGGCAGAGGCTCAGTTGGCTGACAACATCCGCAGTATATCACATGCGCAAGAAGGCCAGCGCCGAGCGTGCTGCCTCGCGACCCATAGCCATGCGCTCATCCAGGTGGGCGATGCCTGTGGTCTGCGCAGCGCGCCGACAATAGTCGCTGCCGATCAAACTGATACCGCCTGGCAAGCTGGCACGGATGGCGCGCAGACGGTGGGCATGCAGCGCCGGCTCGCCACCCAGCAGATCGGCTTCTGCCCAGCGATCGACACGCGCGACCAGCGGCTCATGCCTATCCAGCAATCGCGAAGCTCTCGCGATAAGCTGTTGCATATCCTCGCTGTCTGCGCTGCGCAGACCAACTTGCAGCAACCGGTGCTCGCGGTCGGGGACGCGGCTTGGCGTGGCGCTCGTCAGTACGAAGGCGCAGTCGCTCCTTCTAGACGCGAAGTCGGCGGGCAGGTCGCGTTGATGCGCGCCCAGCGAGACCCGCGCCAGCGAATCGTAGCGAAACTCTGCCAGCAGCCCGGCCGCCCCTGGCGAGAGATTATGGAGTACGCGCGCCGCATAGCGAGCCGGCAAAGCCAAGATCAAAGCGCGAGCATCCAGCATGAGGCCATTTTCCAGGCATAATGTGAAGCGACCAGCCAGCCAGCCTATCGAGCTTAGCGCCATGCGCATGAGGCGACCGCCGCGCATATCTTTCGCCAAAGCCGAGATCAACGACTCGCTGCCGCCAGCCAGCAGCGCCGTGCCATCGCCGCGCGCCTTCTGTTGCCCGGCCAGTCCCAGCGCCATCAGTTGCGGTTCGGCCAGGGCGCGGTAGACAAAAGCGCAACCATCCATCAAAAAGCCGTCCGCCAGACTGCTGCGGATGCCGCCACCGAAGCGCCGCTTGACTTCGATAATGGTGTAGCGCGCGCCCAGTCTTTCCAATTCATGGCAAGCCGCCAGTCCGCTCAGCCCGCCACCGACCACGACAATATCGCGCATGGATGACTCTTCTCCGCAGGAAATCGAAAGTGAACCAGTCGCGCAGAAGAGCTTAACCACAAAGACAGGCATGGCGCAAAACGTCTTGCGACCGATGTAAAACCAATAAAGT
>JAJDZQ010000094.1 GCA_022824565.1 Anaerolineae bacterium
TCACAGCGCTGGGCGGTGCCGTCCAGGCGCAGTCCGATGATCTCAGCCTGGTCTGGAGCCCGGTCTACAACACCGTGCGCGGCACAGTCGACCTGCGCGGCACAGCCAATATCGCCGACCAGCAATGGTATCTCTTTGAAGCTGCGCCTTACGCTGCCGGCCAGGATGCCGTATGGACCCCCGTAGTGAGTCCGAGCTTCGCGCCCGTCATCGCTGCCGAGCTGGGCAAATGGAGCACGGTCATTTTGGCCGACGGCTTTTATCAACTGCGGCTGCATGCAGTGAACAGCGCGGGAGCCAGCCACTTCTACACGCTGGGTCCGATCTTGGTCAACAACAACAATAGCGACCTCGTCAATCTCGAGCCGGTCGCGCCAGTCCTGCCCTCGCTCGAGCCACAGACAGCGCCCCCGCCAGTTGTCAACAATCGCCTGCCCCTGCCGGTCGGCGGACATGTGCTGCACTTTGGCGAATCGGCCAGCGCTCGCATGCACAGCGCCGGCATGACCTGGGTGAAGTGGCAGATTCCTTTCATCCCCGGCGAAGACCTGACCGTCGCCCGCCACCGCATCAAAGTGACTCACGAAGCCGGTTTCAAGGTGCTGCTCAGCGTGACGGGCCATGTGCACGACCTCAGCGAAGGCGGTGAGGAATACCTGGCTGCCTATGCCAAATTCCTGGGCGAAGTCGCTGGCTTGGGCGCAGATGCCATCGAAGTCTGGAACGAGATGAACCTCGACCGCGAATGGACGCAGGGGCAGATCCATCCCCGCAACTATGCCGCGATGCTGCGCCCCGCCTATGCCGCCATCAAAGCCACCAATCCTGATACGCTGGTCATCACCGGCGCGCTTTCTCCCACTGGCGCAGAAGGCGTCTTTGGTCCCGCAAAAGTCTGGAATGACGACAATTATTATCGCGGCATGGCCAATGTCGGCATCGCCGATTATGCCGATTGCATTGGTGTGCACTACAACGAAGGCGTGCTGCCGCCTGCACAGCTGGGCGGCGACCCCCGCGACCACGACTACCCCACCCGCTACTTCACATCCCAGCTGGACCGCGCTGGCTATTACTTCCAAAGCCACGACATCCCCCTGTGCATCACCGAGCTGGGCTACCTGTCGCCCGAAGGGTATGGACGCCTGCCGGGCAATTTCGCCTGGGCAGTCAACACATCTGTCGCCGAACAAGCTGCCTGGCTGGCGCAAGCCATAACAATCGCCGCCGACTACGCCAAGTCGCCTGTCGAATTGCTCATTGTGTGGAATATCGACTTTGAGCAATGGGACCCCGATCCACAAGCCGGCTATGCCATCATCCGACCGGATGGAAGCTGCCCAGCCTGCCAGACAATCGGGGCTTTGATGCGCTAGCGAGGCGGCGGTGCGGCGCTTCCTGCTCTCTTTGACCCTGGGCTTGCTGCTGGGCGCATTGGCCGGCGTGGCGATTGGCTGGCTGAATCCACCCCCGGCGGCGCGCAATAGCCGTTTGAGCGACCTGGCACAGCCCCACCGCGACGACTACACCATCATGATTGCCGCTGGCTATGCCCACGATGGCGATCTGGCTGGCGCGCTGGAACGGCTGCAGCTGTTGGAAATCAACGAGCTGACGAGCTACTTGCGCGCAATCACCGAACGCATCATCAACAGCGGCTCGCGCGAATTGGACGATATCCGCATGCTGGCGAGGCTGACAGCCGAATTGGGTGGCGCAACACCGGCCATGCTGCCCTTCCTGGCTGGAGGAAGCAGTTGATGCCTGCGCCGGCCACCTTCTCGAACTGGCTATTCGCGCTCGGGCTGGTGATCGGCATCGCCCTGGGGCTGGCATTTACGCGCCTCTCTGGTCCGTTGCAACGCGACAATGCCGAGCCTTGGCAGCTGCAGCCCGAACAAAGCAATCACTATCGGGTGGCAGTCGCCCTGGAACATGCGCACAGCGGCGATTTGACAGCCGCTATGGAGAAGCTGATAAGCCTGCGCACAGCCACAGATCCGCTGGATGCGCTGGCAGAAAGCGCCTGCCAACTGGGCAGCAGTGGCTATCTGGCCAGCCCAAGCGGCATCCAGGCGCTGCGGATTGTCGCGCAATTCTACATCGCGCAAGGCCGCGCCGGTTGCGCCGAACAGCTGCTGCCACCTGTCGCAACCCCGAAGCCCGCCGCCAGGGAAGATGACAGCATTCGCTCGATCGCGCACAGCACGCCCGTGCCCACCAAGCCGCCGCTGGAGACAGTCGCCCAGCCGACGCGCCTCGCCCCGCCTGTCCAGCCTGCGCAGCGCCGCTTCGAAGCCATCTCGCTGCGATCATTCTGCGCCGCCGACCGTCCAGCTGTCATCGAGGTATCCGTGGTCGATTATCTGGGGCGTGGCTTGCCCGGGCAGCAGATCCGCGCGCGGTGGGGAGCGCAGGAAGATTTCTTCATCAGCGGGCTAAAGGGCGATCGCGGCCTCGCCTATGCCGACTTCCAAATGTCAGCCGATACCGATTACACGTTGGACATGCCCAACGTTGCCGAACCAGTCGGCCAGAGCCTGCGCACAGGTCTTTGTTACGAGGGCAACCGCGAATCGCTGAAGTCGTATCGTGTTGTCTTCGCCGAACGTTGATTTTCCCTGCGAGCTGGCGCACCCGCGACAGGCATTTTTGCGTATAAGTTACTATCAAGACAGCCATTCACAAGACAGCAGGAGCGGCATCGTGAGTATTTTGAAACATAGCCAGGCAGCTGGTGGCGTATTTTGCATAGGTTTGGGCTTGTTATTCGTGTCTGGATATTGGTTTCCGGGCATATTTTTCGTTATCGCGGCCTCCAAGCTGGCCGGCGCATTTGCCAAAGGCGAACGCTGGCAAGCCCAGGGCAGCGCATTTTGCATGATTGCCATTGGCTTGGCATTTGCGCTGCCGCCGGTGATCAGTTCCTTGATCGGCATCAAGGTCAGCTTCGTGGCGCTGCTGTTCATCGGCCTGGGCTTGCTGATGCTCTTCTCAAAAGATTGCCGCCCGCAGATGCCGCACAAGCGCAAAAACGAAGACGAGATAATCGAAGTCTAGCCAGGCGAATTGAGCGCGGCTAGACTCGCTGCGCGGCGGGATGGTGGAATGGCAGACACGGGTGCCTTAAAAGCACCTGCCCAATTGGGCGTGAGGGTTCGAGCCCCTCTCCCGCTACTTTTTACAGATTCGCCAAGTGTCACCCCCATCCCCCGGCCCCTTGCCCCCATCAAGAGGGAAGGGGAGCTAGAATCAAGCATATTCGTCGATAATTCAGGTGCTTTTTGGCAACGCCATGCCGCATCCGCATGCAATCATTCGATTTTAAGCCCCTCCCTCTTCATGGGGGAGGGGTTTGGGGTGGGGGTTGGCCTGAATAATGACCAGACGGACAAGCCCTACGCACGACCTCGTTGGGGTCAATCCACAGCCTGCAGGGCGTGCAGACGCGCATAGACTCCGCCCTGCGCCAGCAGCTGCGCATGGTTGCCCTGCTCAACAACTCCACCTGCGCCCAGCACCAGGATGCGGTCGGCATTGCGGATTGTCGATAGCCGATGCGCGATCACCAACGTGGTGCGGTTTTTGATGAGCCGTTCCAGCGATTGCTGCACGACCCGTTCGCTTTCGTTGTCAAGCGCGCTGGTGGCTTCGTCCAGGATCAAGAGCGGCGGATCTTTCAAAAATACGCGGGCGATGCTGAGTCGCTGGCGCTGTCCCGCCGATAACTTGATGCCGCGCTGCCCGATTTCTGTAGCATAGCCCTGTGGCAGCGCTTCGATAAACTCGTGCGCATTGGCTTGTTTTGCCGCCGCGATCACCTCGGCTTCGCTGGCATCTGGCTTGCCATAACGGATATTTTCCGCCACTGTCGCCGCAAACAGATAAACATCCTGGTCGACTGTGCCGATGCTGCGCCGCAATGTCGACAGGCTGTATTCGCGGATATCCACGCCATCCAGGCAGATGCCGCCGCCGCTGACCTCATAAAATCGCGGGACCAGCGCGCCCAGAGTCGACTTGCCGATGCCGCTCGCCCCCACCAGCGCCACATATTCGCCAGCCTCGATGCGCAAGGACAGGTCGGTAAATACCGCGGCATGCTCATCGCTATATCGAAAGCAGACATCGCGCAATTCCAACTGGCAGTTGCGCGGCGCGGTGCCATTGGCGTAATCGGCGCTCTGGATGGCCGGCTGCAGCTCGATCAAGTCCATGAAGCGCTGGAAGCCGGTGATACCCTCTTGATACCAGCGCGCGAAATTGACCAGCCGCTGGATTGGCTCGATCAAAATGCCGACATACAGCAAAAATGTGATCAAATCCGCCAGATCCAGCGTAGCGCCTGTGATCGCCAGCGCGCCAAACACGACCACCACAATCGTCATCAGCTGGCCGAATGCCTCCATCCCGCCATAGAACCAGCCCTCAGCCCGGTATTCCTGACGGCGGCTCTGCACAAAGCGCTCGTTGGCAGCATCAAATTTGGCTTGCTCGAGGTCTTCGTTGGCGAATGACTGCACCACGCGGATGCCAGCCAGGCTGTCTTCGACCTGCTCGTTAATCTCGGCGATGCGCTGTTTGCTACGGCGCAATGCGCGATTCATACGGCGGTTAAAATGCAGCGAATATACGAACATCAGCGGCAGGAACAAGCAGATCACCACGCTCAACGTCGGGTTGATGCTGAGCGTGATTAAAAAGACGCCGCTGAACTTGATCAGCCCGATCGCCACATCTTCCGGTCCATGATGATACAGCTCCGACAAGGCAAAGAGGTCGCTGGTGATGCGCGACATCAGCTCGCCGGTCTTGCGCTCATCATAAAAGCCAAAAGACAAACGTTGCAAATGAGCGAAGAGCTCGCGCCGCATATCGCTTTCCATGCGCGCGCCCATCATGTGTCCCTGATAATCGACAAAGAGATTGCACAGGGTATGCGCGGCAACCAGCGCCAGCATCAGCCCCGCCATCAGCCCGATATCACGCATTTGGTTGGGCGTGCCCGGCATCAGCAGATGCTGCGTGATATGCCGCACGCACAAAGGCAGCGCCAACGTAATCGCCGAGATGGCGAATGCGCACAGCAAGTCCAGCGCCAGCAACCCAACATAGGGGCGATAAAATGACAAGAACTTGACTGCGCGGTGCTTGCTTCCGTGCTCGCTCTGCTTCAGTTTCTTTTACCCCGCCACGCCAGCAATCTCGTCCAGACGCGCGTACTGACTCCGATACAACTGCGCATAAAAGCCGCCCATCGCCAGCAGTTGGTCATGCGTGCCGCGTTCGATGATGCGCTGGTCGTTGATGACAAGCACCTGGTCGGCATTGCGGATTGTACTCAAACGATGCGCGATGACAAAAGCTGTCCGGCCTTCCAGCAGACGCAACAGCGCTTCTTGGATGTGAACCTCTGTGCGCGTATCGACGCTGCTGGTCGCTTCGTCCAGGATCAAGATGCGCGGGTCTGCCAAAATCGCCCGCGCGATAGCCAACAGTTGCCGCTGCCCCTGGCTGAAGTTATGCCCTTTTTCCGATACTTGCGTCTGATAATCATGCGGCAGCAGATGAATGAAGCTATCGGCATTGGCCAGGCGCGCCGCCTTGATCACTTCATCGTCTGTCGCATCCAGCCGCCCATAGCGGATATTTTCCAGCACCGTGCCGCTGAACAGAAACGTGTCTTGCAGCACGATGCCCAGCTGCGCGCGGATGGAATCTTGCGTCAGGCTGCGGATGTCTTGGCCATCAATGCAAATGCGGCCGGCGCTGACATCATAGAAGCGGCTTAGCAGGCTGATGATGGTCGTCTTGCCCGCGCCGGTCGGTCCCACCAGGGCGATGGTCTGCCCGGGCTGCACATCCAGGCTGATATCGCGCAGCACCAGCTCGCCCGGCTGATAGGCAAAGCTGACCGAAGCGAATTGTACCGCGCCACGAATATCGCGCAGCGGCACAGCAGCTGGCGCATCGACCACACTGGGCGTTTCATCCAGCACGGCGAAGATGCGTTCTGCGCCAGCCAATGCCGACTGCAGTTGGTTGTACACCATGGCGATGCCGCGCATGGGGCGAAAGAAGTTCATGATATAGATGACAAATGCCGCGATCACACCCACCGACACGGCATCTTGCAGCGCCAGCCAGCCACCCAGCAGCGCCGTCGCCGCCACAGTCAAAATCATCATGGTGGTAAACATCGGTCCCAACGCAGCCGTGATGAAATCGGCGCGGATGCCGACCCGTCGATAGGCTTGGCTGGCTCGCTGGAATTGGGCGATGGCCGCCCCCTCCTGGGCATAGGCTTGCACAGCGCGGATGCCCGTGATGTTTTCTTCCATCACCGCGTTCAGCCAACCCAAATTCTTCTGCATACCGCGGAAAGCCCGGCGCGTTCGTTCTGTCACCAGCTTGGTGATGTAGAGCATGACGGGCAAGATGATCAATGTGCCAGCCGCCAGTGGCAGGTTCAGCAGCAGCATCGCCACCATGATGCCGCCCAGCGACAAAATGTTGGTCGTAAATTGTATCAACCCGTTGGACAAGATCTGGTTGATGGTCTCGCTGTCGTTGGATATGCGGCTCATCAGATCGCCCACGCGGTGCCGGTCGTGATAATCCATGGAAAGCGCTTGAAAATGTCGGAATAAAGCCGCGCGAATATCTGCGACAAAATGCTGCCCGACGCGGGTCATGATGATGCCATGTACCGCCGTAAAAACGCCCTGCAGCACATACACCCCCGTCATCAGCGCCACCATCAGCGCCAGCCCCTCGACATCGTCGTGCAGGACATAGGCATCTATCGCCCTTCCCAGCAACGCCGGACCAGCCAGCCCCAGCACAGTCGCCACCACAACCAGCGCCGCCACCAGCAGCAGCCGCGCATGATAGGGCTGCAAATAATCTGCCAACCGCCGCAAGGTGCCGCGCCGGTCTATGGCTTTTTCGCCCGTGGGCCTCGAGCCGCCGCTGCCGCCGACAAAGCGCGGTCTCGCTGTTTGGTTAGTCATGTCAGGTTTTTACCACCGAATCTGACCCCCCTCGTTCCCCCCGTCCAGTCAGCTGAGGACAGGGCACATATTTCTACCCCATCCCCGGCCCTTCCCCATATCAATGGAGAAGGGTGACTCGTCGAGAACTCTTTGCGTTTATTGCTAATCTGCAAGAAATCGAGCATTAGAATTCATCTTCTCTGAATGGCTCCCCCTCCCTGATGCTTCGGGGAGGGGGTTGGGGGGTGGGGTAGACCCTCACATGCGCGCCCTCGGAAATCTGTCCTGTCCCCCGTCTAGCCAGGGGGAGGTTTGTTGCGCATTCGTATTTCATCCGCAATCCCGCCACAGTCGGTTGCTGTAGGGGCGAGGCGAGGACTCGCCCGTCAACATCCCAATCTTGCACGTCGATTGCCCTGCGACAATGGAATTCATATTGAGCGATACCTGTGTCGCACTTACAGATTTCCTACTTATTGACATTTCAGCGCATGGCATGATTCGCATTTTCTCTGTGCCTCTGTGCCTCTGTGGCAAACAGCGGGCGAGTCACCGCCTCGCCCCTACGGTGCAGCATTGTTACCCAGCTGCGATTCATAAATCTCGCGGTATATGGGTCCATGCGCCAGCAATTGATGATGCGTGCCGCGTTCGGCGATTTTCCCCTTGTCCAGCACAAAGATCTGGTCTGCGCCGAGGACGCTGGTGATACGCTGCGCTATGATGAAAGTCGTGCAGGTGGCGGCGATTTGTGCCAGCGCGGCTTGGATCTTGTATTCCGTTTCCATATCGACTGCGCTGGTGCTGTCGTCAAATACCAGAATGCCCGGCTTGATCAGCAGGGCGCGGGCGATGGCGATGCGCTGTTTTTGCCCGCCGCTCAGGTTTGCGCCGCCCGCTTCGATCGCGCTGTCATACCCTTGGGGCATCCGCGAGATAAAGTCGTGAGCCTGTGCCGCCTGCGCCGCCGCGATCACCTCGTCAAACGTCGCTTCTGGCGCGCCATAAGCGATATTTTCGCGCACGCTGCCGCTGAACAAGATCGTCTCTTGCAGGGCAATGCCGATCTGCCTGCGCAGCGCTTGCGCATCCCACTCGCGCACATTCACGCCATCCACCAGCACCGCACCGCCATTGACATCATAGAAACGCGGAATCAGGTTCACCAAGGTGCTCTTGCCAGCGCCAGTCGCTCCCAACAAGGCGATCTGTTGGCCCGGTTGCACAGTGAAGCTGATGCCCTGCAGCACAGCATCGCCGCTGACCGGTCCTGCGCCGTTCGACGATTCGGTTGCGCGCCGGCTGTAATGAAAAGACACATTGTCAAATGTCACATGCCCGCGGATGCGCTCGGCACGGTGCGGGTGGGCGGGGACTTGCAAACGTGGCGGCGTATCCAGCACTTCCATCACGCGCTCGGCAGAGGCTTCTGCGCGCGCCGCCATCATCAGCAGATTGCCCAAAAACAGCAGCGGACCCATGCCGATCATCAAATAATTGTTAAACGCGATCAACTCGCCGATGGTCAGTCGGTCGCCCAGCACCGACAAGCCGCCAAACCACAACACCGCCGCCGTGCCCACACTGGTCAGCACTTGCAGAACGGGCATCGCCACCGCCATCAGCACGCCCACCTCGATGTTGCGCTCGCGGTAATCGCTGTTGCTGGCAGCGAATTGCTCGATCTCGAAGCGGCTGCGAACGAAAGCCTTGACCACCTGGATGCCAGCCAGATTTTCTTGCACCAATGTATTGAGCGCGCCCAGTTTCTGCTGCACCACCCCAAAAAGCCGCGTCGCCTGCAGCATCAGATAGCGGATGAAGAGCGCCGACAAGCCCGCCACTGCAAACATGATCAACGACAACTGCCAATCAGTGAGCAAGAGCATGCCTATGCTGCCGACAATCATCAGCAGCACGCGCAGCAGCAACGCCAAACCCGCGCTGGAAAACATGCGCACGACATCGACATCGCTGGAGACGCGCGTCATCAACCGCCCGGTCTGCATTTGGTCGAGGTTGGCGAATGACAAGGATTGAATATGCCGGAAAACGGCGTGGCGAATATCAAATGCCAAGCCCTGCGAAACCACCGCCCGGCACCAGCCCTGCCCCAATGTGCTCAATGCGCCGATGACAGCCGCCACAAACATCCAAAACGCGCCCAGCAAGATCATGTCCATCTCGCGTGGGCGTATGCCTTCGTCAATGATAAATTGCAGCAGGCGCGGCACGCTCAATTCCATGGCCACCGGCAACACAGTCGCCCAAAAGCCAAAGAAAAGATACCAGCCATAAGGGCGCATGAAGTGGAAGATGCGACGCAGCGAGGGCATAACGCAAGTCTAGCCGCGCACAGTCGCCTCTTCAACCCTGCGCGCCTGGCCAGACCGATCGAGGGGAAACGAGGTCAGCGGCGGCGCAGCACCAACATGCCAAAGCTGTGGGGAGGCAGCGCCAGTTCATCCAGCCGGACGCGGCGCTCTTCGATTGCCACAGCCTCCGGCGCAGCAAATGTGTTGGTGGCCAGCGGGCTTTCGCCAGCGATCAAATGCAACTGCACATCCTCGGCGACCTCCAAGCCCGCCAACTGGATGCGCATGGCGCGGTCGACAGCGCAATTCACCACCGAAATGTAGACGTACTCACCGTTGGGATCGGCAGTGGCGGCCGCGCTGACCAGGGGGACATCGTCAAAGGCTGGCATATTGCCCGCCGCCGGGCTGGCAAAGCTACCACAGTCAACCTGGCAGTCTATCGAATGCGAACCACGCAAGCGCGTCAGCAGCTCCAGCGCCAATGTGGATGGCATCTTGATGGTGGCCGGCGCAGCGGGCGCTTCGCCAGTGTCCACCGCGACCCATCCGCCACCCCGCGAGAAATTGATGGCTTCCCAACGATACAAAGGCGCCGACAAATAACAGCCCATCACATTGATCAGGTGATATATGGCGCTGTAGTGGATGCGGTCGGCGCGCTGCAAGCAGGCATTCATCAGCCAGCCCGTATACAGCGCATCAGCCAGGTTGTAGTCTTCTATGTAGTCGGGCGGCTTCGCCCCGACATAGGTATTCCATTCGTCAAAGGCCAGCGGCAGCTGCGGCAGGTGGCGGTCGACGACAGCCAATGTCTTGTCCAGCATCTGCGCAACTTCATGAGCAGCCGCCAGCTTGGGCAGGTAGATTTGTTCTGGCGGGGGCGGGTCTGCCCATTTTTCTGTGCGCAGCGAATAATAATGCACGCTGAGCTGGTCCATCTCTGCGCCGGCCATGCGCAATACTTCGTCATTCCAGCCGCCATACAGCTCGCCCGGCGCGCCCACGCCGATCAGAGTCAAGCCCGGGTCGACTGCTCGCATGGCGCGCGCGAACTCCAGATATCGGCGCGCGTAGGTCTGCGCATCGCAATGCCCCACCTGCCAGTTGCCAAATTGCTCGTTGCCGACGAACCACAGGCGCACATCATGCGCTGCCGAGTGACCATTCGCCGCCCGCAAGCCGCCATACTGCGTATCGACGCCGCCATTGCAATACTCGACCCAAGCCGCCGCTTCGTCTGCATCGCCATCGCCCAGATTGGCTGTCAGCACCGGCTCGGCATCGATCAGCCGGCACAGCGCGATGAATTCGTCCGTGCCGACATCGTTTGGTTCCCACTGCCACCAGGCGGGGTCGAGGTAAGCGGGGCGTTTGTCGCGGTCGCCGATGCCAGCCTGCCAGTGATACGCTGAGACAAAGTTGCCGCCGGGCCAACGCAACTGCCGGGGCGACCAGTCTTTCAGCGCCGCCACCACATCGGGACGGAATCCAGCTACATGGTCGGTGGGCAGCAACGAAGCGCAGCCGATCCAGGCCGTGCCAGTGCTTATCGCGATGCTCAACTGCCCTTGCGGGTCTGCGCCGGCCGCCGTGAACGTGCGCTCGACAGTCGTCCAGTCGCCGGGCAAGTTGCCGATAGTCCAGCATTCTGCGCCCAGCCTCACTTGCATGGCTTGCCCTTCGCCGCGCACGACCAACCGCAGGTGATAATCGCGCGTCGCTTGCAGATACAAGCTGCCTTGGCAGATGCCGCGCCATTCGCCGTCCGCGCGCCGTATCGACACGCGCTGCGATTGCCTGCCCGTATAAAAGATGCTGTTGTCGTGCACATAACGAAGCGCAGCGGCCACCGGATTGTACGCCTGCCAAGGCACAACCACGCCAGCGCCTGCATGCGCGTTATGCAAGCCCTCGCTCATCCCGGCGTACATACGATCGTTGCCAGCAAATTTGCGATCGCGCAGCATCTCCGCCCAGATACCGCCATAAATCGCCTGGCCGATATGCTCCAGGTTCGCGCCATACAGGTGGTCGCGCGCCTCGCCAATGCTGCGCTGTGGGTTCAAAGTGATGGTAGCCTGATGAGTCATGCCGATAGTATAGCCAAGCGCGATGCAGCCGCAACCTCTCTTTGTGATTGTGATAGCGACTTGTTGCGCCGCGCCCAGAATCTGGCTACACTTGGCATTGCTGTGCATGCTGCGCAGCCGCACAAGCCTTTGTAGTCTAAGGAGACTTCACCATGAAACGTATATTGCTATTGACCGCCCTGCTGTTGCTTTTGGCCAGCTTGGCACCGGGCGCGCTGGCTCAAGACGATGGCTATACCATCGCCTTCGTGCCGGGTGTCAATCCCGACCCCTTCTACATCACCATGTCGACCGGCGTATATCAAGCCGCGACTGACCTGGGGCTGAATATCATCCAGCAAGACCCAGAGCGGTTCGATGTCACCGTCTCCGCGCCCATCATCGAAGCCTTGATCGCGCGTGGCGATGTGGATGCGCTGGTGACCGCGCCCAACGACAAAGAACAATCCATCCCCGTCCTGCAATCGGCGCACGAAGCCGGCATCCCCGTGCTGACCGTCGATACCTTCATCGGCGATGGCAATTATGCCGATGGCGAGGTCACTTTCCCCGTCAGTTACATCGGCTCGGACAACACCCAGGGCGGCTACATCGCCTGCTCGGCACTGGCTGACGCCCTGCCAGAGGGTTCGAAAATCTATGTGACCAACACGCGGCCCGGCATCAGCACCACCGACCAGCGCGAACAAGGCTGCCTGATGGCCGCCGAAGACCGCGG
>JAJDZQ010000152.1 GCA_022824565.1 Anaerolineae bacterium
TATACATTCAGCAGTTTGACCGCCGATACGGCGTACAGCTTGCAAGTGCAGGCCAGCAATGCCGGCGGTGATTCTGCTGCTGCGTCCGTCAACGCCCGGACCTTGGTCAATGCGCCAGCCGCGCCTACGAGCTTGACGACCAGCGGCATAACGCAGACATCGATCACCCTGTCCTGGACAAAGTCGACTGGCGCAACCGCCTACAAGGTGCGCAAGGGCACGGATAGCTGGACGACTTTGGGAGATGTCGCCACTTATACATTCAGCAGTTTGACCGCCGATACGGCCTACAGTCTGCAAGTGCAGGCCAGCAATGCCGGCGGCGATTCTGCTGCTGCGTCCATCAATGCCCGGACCTTGGTCAATGCGCCCGCCGCGCCGACCGGTTTGACGACAAGTGGCATAACGCAGACATCGATCACCTTGAATTGGACGAAGTCGACTGGCGCAACCGGCTATCAGGTGAACGGCGGGGCGCTGACAGACTGGACGACGTTGGCCGATGTAGCCACTTATACATTCACTGGCTTGGATGCCAACACGCAATACTCATTGCAGGTGAGGGCGCTGAACGCGGGCGGCGAGTCCAGCGCGGCATCGGCAAACGCCACGACGCTGCCCGATGCGCCGGGCGCGCCGACCGGTTTAACGACCAGCGGCATCACGCAGACAGCCATCACCCTGAATTGGACGAAGCCAGCCGGGGGAACCGGCTACCAGGTGAACGGGGGAGCGCTGTCCGCCTGGACGAATGCCGGCGATGTGGCGACTTACGAATTCACCGGGCTTAGCGCCAACACGCAGTATACCTTGCAGGTGCGGGCGCTGAACTCGGGCGGGAATTCGGGCGCGGTATCTGCAGTCGCCAAGACCTTGCCCAACGCGCCCACCAGCCCGACAACTTCCGCAATCACGAACAACAGCATCAAGTTGAGCTGGACGGCTAGCACTGGCGGTGCCGACAGCTACGAAGTCAGCAGCGACGGCTCGACCTGGGTGGATTCGGGCGGCAGCGATACCGAGCATACTTTTTCGGGTTTGGCTGCCAATACGGCCTACACATTGCAAGTGCGGGCGAAAAATAGTGGCGGGGTATCGGCGGCAGTTTCTGTCGCAGCCACGACCTTGGTCAATGCCCCAGCCGCGCCAACGAGCTTGACGACCAGCGGCATCACGCAGAACAGCATCACGCTGTCCTGGACGAAATCGACTGGCGCGACCGCTTACAAGGTGCGCACCGGCACAACAGGCACATTCACAGAACTCGGCGATGTCGCGACCTATACCTTTACCGGCTTGGCTGCCAACACGACTTACACCTTGCAAGTGTTGGCCAGCAATGCCGGCGGCGATTCTGCTGCCGCGCAAACATCCGCAACGACGAACAATGTGCCGCCACCGCCTGCCCCAGCCGCGCCGACCGGTTTGACGACCAGCGGCATCACGCAGAACAGCATCACCCTGTCCTGGACAAAGTCGACTGGCGCAACCGCTTACAAAGTCCGCACCGGCACAACAGGCACATTCACAGAACTCGGCGATGTGTCGACCTATACCTTTACCGGCTTGGCTGCCAACACGGCTTATACCTTGCAAGTCCTTGCCAGCAATGCCGGCGGTGATTCTGCTGCCGCGCAAACATCCGCATCGACTAACAATGTGCCGCCACCGACCGCCCCAGCCCCACCGACCGGTTTGACGACCAGCGGCATCACGCAGACATCGATCACCCTGTCCTGGACAAAGTCGACTGGCGCGACCGCTTACAAAGTCCGCAATGACAGCAACGACAATTGGACGAAGTTGGGCGATGTCGAGACCTATACCTTTACCGGCTTGGCTGCCAACACGACGTACACCTTGCAAGTCATCGCCAGCAACGCCGGTGGTGATTCTGCTCCTGTGTCCTACAGCACCGAGACACTGGAGGACAAAGAGGGCTTGGTCACGACCAGCGAAAAAACTCGCGTCGTACTTGCTCCCGCGCCAGCTCCGCCACGGAAACGCAAGCCCAAGGCGCCTACGCCAACCCCAACGCCGACCGCCACGCCCACGCCGATTTTTTCCACCTGCGAACAGCTGCCGCCCCACATTCGCGTCAACGGGTATCATCATGTCACGCAATGCCGGCAGGTCGATCATCGCGGCGTTGGCATTTGGGAAGTCATCAACGCTGGCATCATCGACGCGGTGGATGTCTGGGCTTATATCCCGCCCGATCTGGAGATTTGCTTCCACAACCGCGGCTCGCTGGTCTTTTTGGCCGCGGAACATGTGCCGCGCTTCGTCGAGCCACTGCCCTATTATCTGCGCGGGGACATGACCTGCGCGCTACTCAATCGCGCCGGCACGGTCGTTTTGTTGCACAGGCACTTGTTCGCGAGCGGACCTGTCGCCGCGCCAGTCACGCCCAGCCCGACTATCTCAGCGCGCCGCCTGCAGCCAAATTGCATGGTGACGCTGCAATACATCCTCAACTTCCGCGATGCGCCCGCGGGCAACATCATGGACATCTTGCCGGCTTTTGTGCGGCTGACCGCCCTCGAGCAGAGCGCGGGCTGGTACAAGGTGGATTACCACGGACAGCGAGGCTGGGTCAGCGCCGACTATGTGACGGCGGATAGCATTTGCTAATCAAGGCGATCTCCCTCGCTGCGTTCTCATTTCGTGTATAGTTAATTCCAGCCGTTCCCGATGTCAGGTGGGGGCAGGTTTGAGGCGGAAACAGGGAGAAATTGCCAGATGACATCTTTCACGCGACAAGAAGCGCTGGACTATCACCGCCGCGGCCGCCCGGGCAAAATCCAGATCGCGCCCACCAAGCCGCTCGACAGCCAGCTGCATCTTTCCCTCGCCTATTCGCCAGGCGTTGCCGAAGCCGTGCTGGAAATCGACAGCGACCCGCTGGCAGCCTACGAATTGACAGCGCGCGCCAACCTGGTCGCCGTGATATCCAACGGCAGCGCTATCCTGGGCTTGGGCGATCGGGGTCCGCTGGCATCCAAGCCGGTCATGGAAGGCAAGGGCGTGCTCTTCAAAAAGTTCGCCGATGTCGATGTCTTTGATATTGAAATCAATGCCGATACAGCCGAAGAAGTGATCTCGGTTTGCAAAGCGCTCGCGCCAACTTTTGGGGGCATCAACCTGGAAGATATCAAGGCGCCCGAATGTTTTGAGGTCGAACAGCGGCTCATCGCCGAGCTGGATATCCCCGTCTTTCACGATGACCAGCATGGCACTGCCATCATCTCGGGCGCGGCCTTGCTGAACGCGCTGAAAGTGACGGGCAAGCGCATCGAAGAGGTCAAGGTCGTCATCAATGGCGCGGGTGCCAGCGCGATCGCCACCGGCAAGTTCTTTAAGTCGCTGGGCGTGGCTGCCGACAACCTGCTGATGGCAGACTCGCGCGGGGTCATCCACCATCAGCGCGAAGAAGGCATGAACATACAAAAGTCCGAGTTTGCTATCCCGACCAATGCGCGCACTTTGCACGATGCCTTGCAAGGCGCGGATGTGCTGGTGGGCTTGTCGATTGCTGGCTCGGTGACCCAAGACATGATCATGGGCATGGCGCCCGACCCGATGCTCTTCGTGCTGGCGAATCCCACGCCGGAGATCATGCCCGAGCTGGCTTTGGAAGTCCGCCCCGATGCCATCATCGGCACGGGCCGCAGCGATTATGTCAACCAGGTCAACAATGTGCTGGGCTTTCCTTTCATCTTTCGCGGCGCGCTGGATGTCTATGCCACCGGCATCAACGAAGCGATGAAGATGGCGGCCGCGCAGGCATTGGCGGCGCTGGCTCACGAAGATGTGCCCGACAGCGTCTTGCTGGCTTATGGACAAGAGAGCATCAAGTTTGGGCGCGACTATTTGATCCCCAAACCGCTCGATCCGCGTGTGCTGCTGTGGGTGGCGCCGGCTGTGGCAGAAGCCGCCATGCAAACCGGCGTCGCGCGGCGGCAGATCGACCTGGACGAATACCGCGAAGAGCTCATCAGTCGGCAAGGCAGCGGGCGGCAGGTGCGGCAGAATATCATCAATCGGGCGCGGGCTGGTCGGCTCAAGCGCATCGTCTTCCCCGAGGGCGAATCGCCAAAGATCATCCGCGCTGCCATGCAAGTCCGCGACGAGGGCATCGCCGAACCGGTGCTGCTGGGGCGGCCAGAACGCATTTCGGCGACGATCGAAAACCTGGGCTTGAACTATGCGCCAATCTGTTTTGATCACTATGCGGCCGATAATCAATACGTCTACCGCGACCTGCTCTATGCCTTGCGGCGGCGCAAGGGCGTGACGCTGGGCAAGGCGCGCTCACTCGTCAGGCAGCGCAATTATTATGCCTGCCTGATGGTCAAAAATGGGGATGCTGATGCCATGGTCAGCGGTTTGACATACGAATATCCCGATGTCATCCGGCCGGCGCTGCAAGTCTTCGGCACGCGGTCTGGGGCGACGCGGGCGGCTGGCGTTTATCTGATGGTCATCGCCGGACGCAGCTATCTCTTCACCGATGCAACCGTCAATATCGACCCGGATGCCGAGACCCTGGCCGAGATCGCCATCCTGGCCAACGACTTCGCGGGGACACTGGGTTTTGCTGCGCGCGTGGCCATGCTGTCTTTTTCCAATTTCGGCGCGACTCCGCATCCGCACAGCAACAAAGTGCGCCGAGCCGTGCAGTTGGTGCGCGCAAAACGGCCAGATATTCAGGTCGATGGCGAAATGCAGGCTGATACGGCGGTGGTGAGCGACATCGTCGAGCAGCGCTATCCCTTCAGCCGCGTGCGCGATGCCAATGTTCTGGTCTTCCCCAACCTGGATGCGGCGAATAGCAGTTACAAGCTGCTTTCGCGCCTGACCAATGCCGAAGCGATCGGACCCATCCTGCTGGGCATGGGCGCGCCAGTGCATGTGCTGCAAGCCGGCGACGATGTCGAGGATATCGTGGCGATTGCGGCTGTCGCAGCGATGGATGCGGCGGGGCGATGAGGGCAGGGCGCAACCGGATGTCTGATGCGCGCCGTCACTTCTATATTCTCCAGCCCCCAGCTTGCGCCCGCTTGACGTTTGCGCAATGCCCGTGTTACACTCGCGCCATGTTGGAACACAGCCCAGGCACGATGCCTATGCGGATGCCCGACCTTCGTGGCGGCAGATGTTGATGGCTGCGCCGGGCAACTGGCAGCATTTTCGCTAATCCGTCTGTCGCCGACAGGCGGTTTTTTGTATAAGGCGACCGCAGCACCAGGAGAAGCTAGCATGTCTACAGAAACCATTCATGTGTCGGTGGCTTGGCCCTATGCCAATGGCGACTTGCATATCGGACACCTGGCTGGCTGCTACCTGCCCGCCGATATCTTCGCTCGGTATCATCGCCTGCGCGGCAATCAGGTGCTGATGGTCAGCGGCTCGGACAGCCATGGCACGCCAATCACGGTCGAGGCGGACAAGCGCGGCACATCGGCGCGAGCCGTCTTTGAGCATTATCATGAGCGCTTCTTGCAAACGCAGCGCAAAATTGGCATCAGCTATGACCTGTTCACCCACACCGACACCGAGAATCATCATCGGGTTGCGCAAGATATCTTCACGCGCCTGCTGGAGCAAGGTTACCTCTACAAAGAAAAACAGACCCTGCTTTACAGCGAAAGTGAGAAGCGCTTCCTGCCCGACCGCTATGTCGAAGGCACCTGCTACATTTGCAAGTATCCGCATGCTCGTGGCGACCAATGCGAAAACTGCGGCAATCTGATGGATGCCACCCAGCTGATTGACCCGCACAGCCGCAACAATCCCGACGACAAGCTCGTCCGCCGCGAATCGCAACATTATTTCCTCGACCTGGCGCAGTTTACCGACCAGATCCTGAACTATCTCGCCGCGCACGAGCATCACTGGCGCCCCAATGTCAGCCGCTTCAGCCAGAATTTCGTGAAGGACGGGCTGCGCGGCCGCCCGATCACCCGCGATATCGACTGGGGCATCCGCGTACCGCTGGATGGCTGGGAAGACAAGCGGCTCTATGTCTGGTTTGATGCCGTCATGGGTTACTTCACCGCCAGCATCGAATGGGCGCAGAACACGAGCCAGCCCGATGCCTGGAAGAACTGGTGGTATAACCCGGCTGCGAAAATCTACAACTTTATTGGCAAGGACAATATCCCCTTCCACACCATCATCTGGCAAGCGGAGCTGCTCGGCATTGATGGCATCTACAACGAGAACGACCCGACCTACGGCGATATCCCGCTGCAGTTGCCCTACGATGTGCCGGCCAACGAATTCATGAATATCGAAGGACAACAATTCTCGACCTCGCGCAATTGGGCGGTGTGGCTGCCCGACTTGCTCGAGCGCTACCAAGCCGATGCCGTGCGCTTCTATGTCGCTCGCACTTTCCCTGAACGTCAGGACAGCGACTTCAGTTGGGATGGCTTTGTGGCGCGGGTTAATAATGAACTGCTGGCGGCTTGGGGCAATCTGGTCAATCGTATGCTCGGTTTCGCCTTCAAGCGCTTTGACGGTGTCGTGCCAGTGCCCGACAAGCTCACGGCAGAAGACGAAGCCATCGTTGCTCGCTGCGAAGCCGGTTTTGAGTTGGTCGGCGGGCTGATTGCCGATGTGCGCCTGAAAGAAGCGCTGGAAGAGACTTTGAGCCTGGCGCGGGCGGTCAATGGCTGGCTCAACGAACGCGAACCCTGGAAGGTCATCAAGCAGGACCGGGCGGATGCGGCTCGTTCGGTGTATACAGCGTTGCGCTGCATCGACAACCTGAAGATCCTCTTCGCGCCTTTCACGCCTTTCAGCTCGCAACAGGTGCACGAGATGCTGGGTTATGCGGGGCAGCTCTTCGGCGAGCAGCGCATCGAGAACTACAGCGAAGCAACCCGCCAGCATCTGGCGCTGGTCTATGATGGCGCTGCGGCGATTGGTTGCTGGGAAAAGAGCGCGTTGCCGGCGGGGCAAAAGCTGCGCAAACCCAGCCCGCTCTTCACCAAGCTGGATGCGGAGATCGTCGAGCAGGAACGGGGGAATCTGGGGCGCGAGCGGGAGGAGAATGCGATAGGGTAAGGCTTTTGCCACAGAGGCACAGCGTGTAGAGTGTTGTTCAAATTGCATAATCCATTTGCGATTCGTTCCCGATTTGTCTATAGTCGATGTAAGCTGTATGTACAAATAGGGAATTGAGGCAACTCTTGCGGACAGATGACAGGTTTGGCAGGAGGATCATATCCATGAAGGTAAAGGACCCGGTAATTCTCGTAGCGATGCTGGCTTTGTCTGGCATTGGGATTTTCATTGGATTGAACCAGGGCGCGCCAGCCAGGGATTCGCTGGTATTCGTGATTTTCGCTATGGCCATGCTGTACATGACAGTCCGATGATACATGCAGTCAATCGTTCGTGTCCTTGTCGGCATCGCGCTGGTTGGGTTCGCGGTCTACGCATCGTTCTTCCAGTATCCAATTGAATATGTCGTAGTGACTTTGCTGTTCGCTGGTCTGTTCATCATGAACCCGCGCTGGTTTCGGGCGAAACATGGCGATAGCGAAATTGAAGCGCGCTTCGATAGTGCAGATGTGGCCAGCCAGTTGCAAGCCGGCGCTCACGACGCAATTAGCCGTCTAAGCGATTCTGCCGGCGAGGCAGGCGATCAGTTTGAAGACCACGATGGGGACGTCGAGGCTGAAGTGACAGAGCGCTAATGCTCTCAGTTGTAGCCTGGTATTCTCTCGTAACTAGCTCTATTTCCCCATCACCCCCAACCCTGTGCTACACTCCACCCCATGACCTGGCTACAATACCACTTCCACACGCGCAAGCCCATCATCGCCATGTGCCACCTGCGCGCCTTGCCCGGCGACCCCGCTTACGACTCCGCCGCCGGACTGGACGCCATCATCTCAGCCGCCCGCGCCGACTTGCTGGCTCTGCAAGCCGGTGGCGTCGATGCCATCATGTTTTCCAACGAAGCCAGCTTGCCCTATCTCACCCAGGTCGCGCCCATCACCAGCGCCTGCATGGCTGCTGTCATCGCCGCGCTCAAGCCCGATATCGACCGCCCCTTTGGAGTCAATGTGCTGTGGGACCCCAAAGCCTCGATTGATGTCGCTGTGGCCACGGGCGCCAGCTTCGTGCGCGAGATTTTCACCGGCGTCTATGCCAGCGACTTCGGCTTGTGGAATCTCAATTGTGGCGAAATCGTCCGTCATCAGCACGCGGTGGGCGGCGCGCACATCAAGCTGCTATACAATATCGTGCCCGAGTCGGCTGTCTACCTGGCGGCGCGCAATGTGGTCGATATTGCCGTCTCGACCGTATTTGTAGCCCAGCCAGCCGCGCTTTGTGTCTCTGGTCTGACAGCTGGCGCAGAAGCCTCGTCCGAGACCTTGCAACTGGTCAAAGATGCGGTGCCAGGAACGCCGGTCTTTGCCAACACGGGCGTGCATTGCGGCAACCTCGCCCAGACTTTGGCAATCGCGGACGGCACGGTCACAGGCACAGCCTTCAAGCGAGGCGGGCATATCTGGAACGAGGTCGAAAGCGAGCGGGTGCGCGACTTCATGCGCATTGCCCGAGCCTGCCGTGGCGATTGAAGCGTCCGACCCGCGCTGGCGGCAAGTGGCCGATGTGCTGACGCGCTACTCCACAGCAGTACGGCCCGGCGAGCGCGTCATGATCGCCATGCAAGAAGTCGACAGCTATCCTCTGGCGCAGGCTTTGTACGCCGCTTGCATTGAATGTGGCGCATTCCCCCAAGTGCAGTTTTTTGCCGAAGCGATGCGAATGTCGCTGCTGTGGCAGGGCAATACGCGGCAGCTTGGCTGGATGCCAGCTATCGAGGCTTATGGCATGGAATGGGCGGATGTCTATTTTGGATTGCGCGCTCTGGCTAGCTCACCTGCGCCAGCCGACATCTCTGCCGAAGCTATCGCCAGGCACCAGTCTGTTCAAGGACAGGTCTCGGCGTTGCGCTGGCAAAAGACGCGCTGGTGTCTGCTGCGCGTGCCCACCCAAGCCCTGGCGCGGCAAGCTGGCCTAGACCTCGGCGAATTGGAAGAAATGTTCTTCGCCGCCTGCTTGCTGGATTATGAGTCGCTCTCGCAACGTTGGCATGCGCAAGCCCGCCGGTTGCGTGGCTCGCGGAGCGTGCGCATCGTCGCGGGGGCGGGAACAGACTTGGCTTTTTCCGTGGCGGGGCGCGAATGGCGCGTCTTTGCTGGCAAGATCAACTTGCCCGATGGCGAAATCTACACAGCGCCGGTCAACGCTACGCTCAATGGGCGCATTCATTTTGAGCAGGGGGCGATTTTCGGCGGGGTGGTCGTGCCCGATATCCGCCTGGAATGGCGCGATGGCCAGCTCGTACAGGCGCGCGCCGCGGCCAACGAAGATTACCTGCGACGCATCCTGGATACCGATGCTGGCGCCAGTTTGTTAGGAGAGTTTGCATTTGGGTTGAATCCTTGCCTGCATGTTATCTGCCACGATATACTTTACGATGAAAAGATTGGCGGCACGGTGCACATTGCGCTGGGCAGAGCTTATCCCGAATGCGGCGGCGTCAACAAGAGCAACATTCATTGGGATCTGGTCAAGGATCTGCGCGCTGGCGGGGCGGTCTTCGTCGATGAACAGCCCGTCTTGATAGACGGCGCGCTGCAAATCTGAATGTGTGGGAGGGTGATTATCGAGCGATGACCAAATTGTGTCCGACAATCTTAGTTCTTCAACAGGAGCAGACTATGTCAAAGGACAGATTGAGCAGGCGCGACTTTTTGCGCATGAGCGGCGCAGCTGGCGCAGCATTGGCTGGCGCATCTCCGCTGGGCAACCTGGCTAGGGTAGTTGCCCAGACCGATACCACCATCAATGTGCTGACTGTGGGCGATCCCTGGGATCTGGCGCTGCAAAGCGTGACCGACCAATTCACCGAGATGACCGGCATCACCGTCAATATCGAGTCGCTGGGTTACACCGCATTGCAAGCGAGGCTGGTCAATGCCTTCCTCACCCAGAGCGCCGATGCCGATGTCATCGCTGTCGACCAAATGTGGATCAGCCAATATGCCGACAACGGCTGGATTCGCTCGCTGGATGATTTCATCGCCATGGATTCGGACACCCATTTTGACGATTTCGTGCCCGAATGTCTCTATTCGCTGAGCACCTGGCGCAACCATGTCTGGACGCTGCCTATCGCTTCTTATGCGCAGGGCATTATGTACCGCACCGACCTCTTTGAAGCGGCTGGATTGGATCCGCTGCCTGCGTCTGTAGCTGATGCAGGCAATTGGACCTGGGAAGATTACTTCGGCATCCTCGACCAGATCAACGGCATGGACCTGGATGGCACCAGCATGTATGGCACGACAGTCATTGGCGCGCAACCGGTGCCAGTCGTACACATGTACACGCAGCTCGCCGCCAGTTATGGCACACGTTGGTTCACCCAATTCCCCGAAGCGCCTTGGGACTTCTCGCCCACGATCAACAGCGCTGCCAACACCGCCGCGCTTCACGATTGGCTGAAGCTCTACGCCGCCTCGCCGCCCGAGGCCATCAATTACCTCTGGTTCGATGCCGGCACGCGCTTCTCACAAGGCGATATCGGCATGTTCTATCACTGGACGCCTTACTTCTACCTGGTCAACAACGAAGGCTACCTGACTGGCACGCCATCGCCCGTGGTCGACAAGTTCGAAACAGCTGTGTTGCCGACAATGACCGCTGGTGGCGATCAAGTGGTCAGCCTGGGTGGCTGGTCGCTGGGTATGCCATCCACATCCGCCAACCAAGAGGCCGCCTGGCAATTCATCAAATGGGCGACCGGCTCTGAAGGGCAAAAAGCCATGGGGCAGGTCAATGTCAAGGGGTACCAGTTCGCCGATTTCAGCCGCAAATCCAACTATGAAGATGCCGATTTGAACGCCATCTATCCCTTCTTGGGCACGCAGTTGGAGATGATGAAGCTGGGCGATGGCAAGGTTGTGCGCCCGCCCGCGCCCATCTATACCTCGCTGGAAGGCGTGTATGGCTTGCAGATCAACCAGGCGATGACGGGCGCTGTCACGCCAGAGCAGGCGCTGGACACCACCCAGACGCTCTTCCAAAATATCTTGAGCGGCAACCAGATGATTCCCTACGGCGTCGAGAGCTTCGACGATACGCTAGACAACACCAAGGCGTTGATCGCCAGCTTGTCCGGGATGTAACGTTTGTCCACATGTAGGACTTGTAGGGGCGAGAGACTTGTCTCGCCCGTATGAATTAGCAGGCGCAAGCGGCGAATTGCAGGGACGACATATCAGGCCGCCTACAGTCGCATAGTTCCATGAAAGGGCGATTCACCGAGTCGCCCCTACAAGTTTCCATTCGGGGTTTGACACTTGCTCAATCGCTCCACAGTCAACAAACGTCTCCCTTACATCCTGCTCGCGCCATCAGTCATCATCTTGCTGGCGCTGATTTTGTATCCGCTGGGTTTCGCCCTGCGCAACAGCTTCTGGTTTTGGAACTTGCAGACCAGCCCCATGCCGCTCTATCACTCCGGCTGGGACAACTTCCGCATGGTTTTCTTGGTAACGCCTTTCAACGAGGCGCTAAAGAATACCTTGCTGCTGGCGGGCTTGGGCACATTTGCCCAATTCTGGCTGGGCATGGGCATCGCTCTGCTGCTGCACACGCATCTGCGCGGCATGGGGATGATGCGCGCTGTGCTGATCATGCCGACCACATTGGCGCCGGTGGTGGCGGGTTTCCTGTTTCGTTATCTGCTCGAGCCCAAAGGCGGCATCTTGCCCTGGCTGCTGAACGGTTTGGGCATTCCTGTCCCGCCGCAGGGTTTTTTGGGCAATGCGGGCACGGCGCTCTTCAGCATCGGCTTGGTCGATACCTGGCAATGGACGCCTTTTTTTGCCATTGTGCTCTATGCCGGCTTGCTTTCGATCAGCGAAGAGATCAAAGAAGCGGCGCAGGTGGACGGGGCAAGCGGCTGGCGCATGTTCTCGTCGGTTACCTTGCCGTTGCTGCGGCCGATCGCCGCATTCCTGGTCATGATCCGCTTCATGCAGCTTTTCAACAGCTTCGACCTGGTCTATGTGCTGACGAATGGGGGCCCGGGCACGGCTTCGCGCACACTCAGCTTCAACCTCTACCGCGAGGGCTTGGTCAATTACAATATCGGCTTGACAGCGGCGATGACCTGGCTGGTGGTCATCATCGTCAGCATCATAATCAATTTGTATCTATTCTTTGTGTTTCGCAAGCGCGAGTGGTAATCGGGATGCGCCGCCACACAGCGAGGCAGAAACTCGCTATCTATGCGCTGATGATATTGGTGATGGTCTTTTTTGTGGGACCGATATGCTGGTTCATTCTGCTGGCCTTCCGGCATCCCAGCGAAGCCTATACCCTGCCGCCTCAATTGATCTTCGAGCCTTATCTCGGCAACTTCAGAGACACTTTTGTCGAGCCCGGCAACAATGCCCCCCAACTGGTCAATAGCCTGATCGTCAGCAGCGGCGCGACTCTGCTCAGCCTGCCATTTGCGCTTTCGGCGGCGTATGCCCTGTCGCGTTTCGCCATGCGCGGCAAAGAGTTCATTTTGAACTGGTATATCAGCCTGCTAATTGCCCCGCCCATCGTCTTCGTCATCCCCTATTTCATCCTCATGTCGTGGATCGGCTGGGCGGGCAGCTACCAGGCGATGATCTTGACTTTGCAGACCTTGGCGATTCCGTTTTCGGTGTGGCTGTTGAAGAGCTTCATCGACGAAGTGCCGCTGGACCTGGAAGAAGCGGCTTGGGTGGATGGCGCGACCCGGTTGCGCGCTTTCTTTCGCATCATTATCCCGCTGGCGCTGCCGGGTTTGATCGTAACTTCCATGTTCACTTTCGTCTTTAGTTGGAACAATGTGCTTTTCCCCCTGGTGCTCAGCCGAGGCAGCACGGTCACGCTGCCTGTCGGCACGATCAGCTTTTTTGCCTCGACTGGCGTATATTGGGGGCATATCGCGGCGACGGCGGTGGTGGCTATGCTGCCGCCCATGATCATATTTTTGTTGTTGGGGCGTTATGTCGTGCGCGGTCTCACATTCGGCGCAGTCAAAGGATAGGCGCATGCACACAGTTGGCTTTGGACTCATAGGCGCGGGAATCGTCGGCGGCGCCTGGCACGCTCATGTTTATCACCATATGCCACGCGCAGAATTGGTCGCCATCTGCGACTTGGACGAAGCGCGCGCGCGTGAAGTCGCCGACCGCTATGGCGTGGCGCATGTATACACAGATTATCGCGATTTGCTGGCGCGTGATGACATCGCGGCCGTCTCGATTGCGACGCCAGACTTCGCCCATCGCGAGATCGCAATCGCCGCAGCGCAGGCTGGCAAGCATATCTTGGTCGAGAAACCAATCGCCACCACCACCGCCGATGCCTCTGCCATCGTGCAGGCTGTCGAAAAAGCTGGCGTCAAGCTGATGGTCGACTTTCACAATCGCGTCAACCCGGCCTTCGTGTCGGCGCGGCAGGCGGTGCAGGCGGGCGAACTGGGCGAGCTGCAATACATATACGCCAGGCTCAGCAATACGACCTTCGTGCCAACGCAGATGTTGCCTTGGGCGGCGCAAAGCTCGGCATTGTGGTTTTTGGCCAGCCACATGCTGGATATGGCTTGCTGGCTGCTGGGCGAAAAACCTGCGCGCGTCTATGCCGTGAGTCGCTCGGGCCTGCTGCAGTCGCTGGGTATCGACACGCAAGACTTCCATATCGCCATTGTCGAATTCGCGGGCGGCGCGGTGCTCACCTTGGAAAACGCCTGGATCTTGCCCGAGACCGAGCCCAATGTCTTCAACCTGAAGATGGAGCTGCTGGGCAGCCAGGGGGCGCTGTACATCAATACCAGCGACAACCGCACAGTCGAGAAATATACGCAGACGGCCGCCAGCCTGCCCGATACGCTCGGCTTCACCCTTGATGCCGACTCGGCGCGGCTCAGCGGTTTTGTGCTGGAATCCATCGCTCGCTTTGTCGATGCTGTCCTGGATGACAAGCCGGTGCTGGCAACCGGGCAAGAGGCGGCGCTGGTGACGCGTGTGCTTTGCGCGATAGAAGAATCGGCGCGCGCCGGACAGCCTGTCGAGCTGCTCTAGTGGTGGACGACCGGCTGCTGCTGGGCATCGACATCGGCACATCCAGCTCCAAAGGCGTGCTGGTGACGCTGGACGGGCGCATCGTGGCGCAGCACAGTGTCGCGCATACCTTCGCTATGCCACAGCCCGGCTGGGCAGAGCAAGATGCCGAGGCGATATGGTGGTCTGATTTTTGTCAGATCTCCCGCGCGCTCATCCAACAGGCAGCTATCGACCCTAACCAGATCGCGGGTGTGGCTTGCAGCGCCATCGCCCCTACCATGCTGCCACTGGATGTACATTTTCGTCCGCTGCGCCCCGCCATTTTGTATGGCATCGACACCCGCGCCAGCAGCGAAATCGCCGAATTGAATGCTGCGCTGGGCGAAGACGCCATTTTCGCACGGGCCGGGCAGTCGCTTTCGGCGCAGTCGGTCGGTCCGAAAGTGCTTTGGTATCGGCAGTACGAGCCAGCGCTGTTTGCCAAGACTCGCAAGATCGTGAGCGCTGCTTCATACTTGGTCTTTCGCTTGACCGATCGCTTTGTGCTGGACAACTATGTCGCGCCATATTTCGCGCCCTTCTTTGATGTGGGGCGGCTGGCCTGGCACAAAGACTGGGTGGAACAGGTTTGCCCGCTGGAGTGGCTGGCAGAAACCGCCTGGTCGACCGAGCAAGCCGGCTTCGTCACAGCCAGAGCGGCGCAGGCAACCGGCATTCCCGCTGGCAGGCCGGTCGCAGTGGGCACAGCCGATGCCCTGGCAGAAGCGGTCGCGGCTGGCGCTGTCGATATCGGCGACCTGATGGTCATGTATGGCACGACGTTGTTCCTCATCCAGACCACCCCGACATTTCGACCTCACCGCGACTTGTGGGCGTCGGTGCATTTGCAGCCTGGCCGCGCGATCTTGGCGGCGGGTTTGTCGACTGCGGGCGCGTTGCTGGGCTGGTTTCTTGATGAACTGGCTGGCGACGAACGTTTGCAGGCTCGCAGGCGCGGCAAAAATGCCTTTGACCTGCTGGTGGCTCGCGCAGCGCAGACCCCGCCCGGTGCCGAAGGCTTGCTGACCTTGCCCTACTTCAGCGGCGAGCGCACGCCCATCAACGACCCACATGCCCGCGGCACCTGCTTTGGATTGACACTTTCGCACACGCGCGCCCACCTCTATCGCAGCTTTTTGGAGGGCATCGCCTTTGGTCTGCGGCATAATATCGAGGCGATGGGCGAGGCCGGCGCACAGCCTGGCCGGCTGATCGCGATTGGCGGCGGCGTCCAGCAAAAGCTGTGGCTGCAGATCTGCAGCGATGTAACGGGTTTGCCACAAGATGTGCCGGCACAGACCATCGGCGCGGCATACGGCAGCGCCTACATCGCAGGCCTGGCGGCGGGCTTGTTCCAGGACTTTGCGCCCTTGCAGAAAAAATGGCTGCGCAGCGAGAGGCGCATCGAGCCAAACCGCCAGAACAAAGCGATTTACGATGCACTGTATCCGCTGTATCGCTCGCTATACCAAGATACCAAACAGCACATGCGGCGGCTGTCACAGCTGGTATGAGGCATGCCTAACTTCGTTAGACATAACGCAGAAAGGGGAACGAGATGTCAAAAAAAGCCAAAAAAGATAGCGACAATCTGACTGCCGTACTCGACAAAATCCCGCAGATGTTCGGCGACCAGGCCGCTGTTGGCCTGCGCCTGCACGAGATTATCCTGTCCGCCGCGCCCGAGCTCAAGCCGCGACTGTGGTATGGCATGCCCGGTTACGCCAAATCCAGGACGAAACCTGTGCTCGTCTTCATCCGCATGGACGACTATGTCACCTTTGGCATCACCGAAAAAGCGCACATCGTCCTGACGCCTGGCGCGACCGACCAACTCATCCCCAGCTCCTGGTTTATGCGCGAGCTGGACGCGGCGACAGCAGCGCGCATCGCCGAGATCGTGCGTGTGGCGGTGGGCTAGCAGAAAAACAGCCGCATAGACAAGCCCGCGCTCTTGCAGCACAATAGCCTCCCTTTGGCATAAAATCGCGGAGCTAGCTATGCCCTACGCGCCCAACCTCTACGACTCGCACATGCACACGCCGCTGTGCAAGCATGCCCGTGGGCTGCCCAGCGATTACGCCGCCCAGGCACAGCGCGTCGGGCTGCGCGGCATCACCTTTACCTGCCATAGTCCCATGCCCTTCGGTTGGAACCCCCAAGTGCGCATGTCCATCCAGCAACTGCCGCAATATGTCGACATGGTGGCGCGCGCCCGCGACGAATATGCAGAGCAAGTCGATGTGCGGTTGGGCTTGGAAAGTGATTATCTGCCTGGCTTTGAAGGCTGGCTGGACAAGCTGCACCGCCGCGCTGATTTTTCCACCATCCTCGGCTCGGTGCATCCGCAAACGGACGAATACAAGCTGCTCTATCTGCAAGGCAAAACGCGACTGGAATACGAAGCCAGCTATTTTGAAAATCTGGCGCGCGCCGCCGAATCGGGCTTGTTCGACTGTTTGAGCCACCCCGATATCGTCAAAATCGTGCATCCGTCGCTCTATCAATTCGCCGACCACAGCGCTGTCATTTGTCGTTCGCTAGACCGCATCGCCCGCGCCGGGACAGCCATGGAATTGAATACCAGCGGCTTGCACAAAGCCTACCGCCAAATGAATCCGGGTTCAGAAATGTTGTCTGCGATGGCGTCGCGCGGCATTCCCGTGGTGCTTGGCTCTGACTCCCACGATGCGCATCGTGTCGGGGCAGACTTCGACAAAGCCTTGGCGCAACTGCAAGAGGCTGGGTATGAACAGGTCAGCTACTTCATCGACCGCCAACGGCATGAATTGCCTATCCGCGAGGTCAGTCTGACTGCGCGGCAGCCGGTGTTGGTGTAATGGTCCGTGGCAAAGATGGAAAAGATGGACACAGAGAATTTAGAGGACACAAATAACACAGAGATTTTCTCTCTGTGCACTGCTAATTCTCTGTGACCTCTGTGATCTCTGTGCCCTCTGTGTAGTCTTCGTCTCCTTCAGGCATACCAGTCATCGCGATTGAGCGGTAGGTGCGCGCTTGCGCCTTGGCCATCCACCGACTTGTATAGCAGCGCCTGGTGGATGGAGTTGTAGCCCGACTCAAAGACCCAGCGAGCGCCAGCCAGATAGATGCGCCAGCGCCGATAGCCGATTTCGCCCAGCATTCCGCGGATGGCGTTGGCATGCGCCTCGAAGCGCGCCAGCCAGTTTTTCAATGTCAGCGCATAATGTTCGCGCAGGCTTTCGACATCGCGCACCTCGAAGCCCGCTTGCGCCGCCACATCCAGCACATAGGCGATATGCTGGCTGTCGCCATCGGGGAAGATGTATTGCTGCACGAAGGAGTCTTTGGCTTGATACTGCGGCACCTTGGGCGCTTGAAAGAGGGTGATGCCGTGGTTCAAAAAGACGCCGCCCGGCTTCAGACAGCGAAAGGCTTTCTCGAAGTAGACGGGCAGGTTCTCGCGCCCGACATGCTCGACCATGCCGATGCTGACGATCTTGTCGAACGGTTGGCTCTCATCGACATTGCGATAGTCCAGCAGTTCAAGACGGCATTGACCGGCCAGTCCGGCCGCCTCGATGCGCTGCTTGGCCAGCGCCAGTTGTTTTTCGCTGAGGGTGATGCCCAGCGCGTCCACGCCATAATGCTGCGCCGCGTGCATGATCAGCGCGCCCCAGCCACAGCCGATATCCAGCAGACGTTCGCCCGGTTTCAGCCGTAACTTGCGGCAGATGTAATCCAGCTTGCGGCTCTGCGCGGCGTCGATGCCTTCTGCGGGGTCTTTGAAGTAGGCGCAGGAATAGACCATCTTCTCGTCCAGCCACATTTGATAAAACTCGTTGGATACATCGTAGTGGTATTGAATGGCGGCTTTATCGCGGCCGACCGAGTGCCGACTGCCAGCCAAGCGGGCGATCTGGTCGTTGCTGACAGGATCGCGCGAGGGCAGGCGCAGCAGCTTGGGCGCGAAACGCAAGGTATCGCGCAGGCTCCAGCCCTCCCACAGATAGCGCGCCAGGTCGATGGCCGCATAGAGCTCGCCCTCGATCTCAAAGTCGCCGAACATATAGGCTTCGCCCAGTTTGCGTTCGGTGGGCGGGAAGAACATGCGCCGCAATGCCGCAGGACCGTTGAGCGCGATGGTGAAGCGATGAATGGTCGTGCCGCTCGGTTCCCACAGTGTGCCATCCCACAGGCGGATAGCGAAATCTTTTCCCGGATAATCGGCGAATACCGCGCTGAGCAAGTCCAATGTGTTCAGCACATGACTATCGCGGGCTCTGTTTGTTGCCTGTTCCATCGCAGCCCTCCTTCTACGCGGCGCCTCCTTGTCCACGTATCAATATCTGTCGGCGACTCGGCATTGTAACAAATTGGCGCGCAGGGTGCGAAAGGCGTATCGGGCTGCCCCACGCTCTGTTACCCTATTGACCATGCAACACGCTTCGCTTGACCCCCATCTGCTGGTCGCTGCCGACGATTTGCTGGCGCGGGCAGGATTGGCGGCGCTGCTGACCGAAGGCGGCTGTCATGTTGTGGCGCGCGTCTCTTGCGAGCAGCTGGCGGATGCTCTCGAAGGTCTATCCCCCGATGTGCTGGTGGTCGATCTGGGCTGGGCAGGGCAGGGAACGATCACGAGGCTGCACGAAATCGATGCCGATCTGCCACTGCTGCTGCTGGCGCGCGATGATGACGAGGCGCTGGCGGCGGCGCTCCTGGCTGCCCGACAATTTCCCTGTTTTGCCTTGCTGCCGCGAACCAGCGATGCCGAAAGCATCATTGCCGCTGTCGATGCGCTGCTGGCTGGTTTGCTCGCGTTGGCGCCAGACTTTGCCCGTCTGCTGGCTGTCCGTGTGCCGAGCGAGCCTGTCGATGCGCCCAATCCCTTGACAGCGCGCGAAAGCGAAGTGCTGGGCTTGCTGGCGGCCGGCATGACCAACCGCGCCATTGCCCAGCAGCTGGGCATCACGCCGCATACAGTCAAGTATCATGTCAACGCGATCATGAGCAAGCTGGATGCGCAGAGCCGCACCGAAGCGGTGGTGCGCGCCACGCAACGCGGTTTGATCGCGCTCTAAAGGAGGCAGATTTGCTGGCGTTCATCACTGGCGCGACCGGCTTTTTGGGATCGCATGTGCTGCGGCAGTGGCTGGCGGCAGCGCATGTTGCGCGCGTTCTCTATCGCTCACCGGCCAAGCTGCGGCTCATCGACGACCTGCGCTTCGAGGCTGTGCAGGGCGACCTGGACGATACCGCTCTTTTGGAAGCTGCTTGCGCCGGCTGTGATGTGGTCTTCCATGTCGCGGCAAAAGCGGATTACTGGAAAGATGCTGATCGTGATGCCTTGTGGCGCATCAATGTGGATGGCACGCGCAATGTGCTGGCCGCCGCGCAAAATGCCGGCGTAGCGCGGGTCGTCTTCACCAGCAGCGCCTCGGCACTTGGCATCCGCCCGGGGCTGGAACTTGCCGATGAAGACTCCCCATTCAACCTGCGCCCCCAGCAATTCTATTATGCCTACACCAAGCGCCAAGCCGAAGCCGTCGTTGCCGAATTCGTAGCCGACGGCATGGATGTGGTTACTTTGAACCCGACTGTCATCATCGGTCCTGGCGATCTCAACGCCATCAGCGGCAGCTTCGTGATTGAAACGGCGCGCTGGCAGTGGCTCGTGCCCGGCAGCAGTGGCGGCGTGGCGGTCATTGATGTCCGCGATGTAGCGCGCGCCCATATGGCAGCTGTCGAACAAGGGTCTGCGGGCGAACGGTATATTCTGAATGCCGCCAACTTGACCTACAGCGACTTCTTTCGGCTGATCGCTCGCGCTTGCGAAGTGCGCCCACCGCTGCTGAACATGCCCGATTGGCTGCTGGAGCCAACTGCGCGCTTCATCGAGGCAATGCGCCACTTTGGCATCAGCACGCCGATGGATGCGGACCAAGTCCGCCTGGGCGGCACGCATGTTTATTTTGCTGGCGGCAAGGCTGAACGCGAATTGTGCGCCCCGCAGATCGATATCGAAACCAGCCTGCGCGAGACCTATCGGTGGTACGCCCAGAATGGCTACATCCGACACAACTGGCTGACACGGCTCATCGGCTGGCTATAGCGCGATGCAAACCCCTCCCCCCTCTCCTCCCCGACGAGTCAGGGTAGGGGAGTCAACCCCTCCCCCAGCCCCTCCCCAACAGGTTGGAGAGGGTAGCCAACCCCTTATGCTCCTCCCGACCCGACCGGTGGAGTGATGGGGTGCGAAAAGCACCTCCCTCAGTTTGGGGGAGGGGGTGGGGGTGGGGGGGGGGGGGGGGTAGAGCCGCTCAGTTCAACTGCTCGGCATCCACAAAGGGCGGCACGCCTTATTCGGAAAAGATGCGGTAAATTTAACCCCGGTCGGCTTCGTCCAGACCCCAGTCGGCCGCGGCGATATTGTCCTGCAGCTCGCGTTCGTTGCGCATGCCCACCAGC
>JAJDZQ010000118.1 GCA_022824565.1 Anaerolineae bacterium
CCCAACGCCCACCAAAGATTCTCGCCAACAGCCTCCCAATCCGCGCGAATTGCATCGGCGTTCGACCGCGATAGAATCTGGTCTGTGTAGTACCGTGAATACGAACCCGGCAAGCTGAACAGACTCGCAATTCCGCTCAGAAACGGTCGCTTCGGCAGATAAAACGAATTGGCGATCTTGCGTCTGTCGTAGGCCATCGCACGCTCCTTAGACTTTGTCGCTGTCAACAACGTATCCGCATTCTAGAGGATTCTCGGTTCGCCTGTCAACTTCCGCTACCCCTTCACCGCGCCCAAAGTCAGCCCTTTGATGAAGTAACGCTGGAAGAAGATGAAGATAAACAGCGTCGGCAAACTCCCGATCAAACTCGCCGCCGCCTGCCCGCCCCAGTCGACCGTGTATTGCCCGGTCAGGTTCAAGATGCCCACCATGATCGTCCGGCTCTCCGCCTTCTGCGTGAGGATGAATGGCCACAGAAAGTCGTTCCAGATCCAGGTGAATTGCAATGTCGCCAGCACCGCCAGCGCCGGCAATGTCAGCGGCAGCATGATGCGCAAGAAGATGCTGTATTCGTTCGCGCCATCAATCAGCGCTGCCTCGCGCAGGGCATTGGGCACGACCTGGAAGAAATTGCGCATAACCAACGTGCAGATGGGGATGCCAAACGCTGTGTGAACGATGATGACCGCCCACAACGTGTCGTACAAGCCGATGTCGTTCATCAAGCGAAAGACGGGTATCAAGGCGATCTGGGGCGGCAGGAACATGCCCGCCACGATGAAGATGAAGAGCAGGCCATCGCCGCGAAAACGATATTTGCCCAATCCGTAACCAGCCAATGTGCCCAGCCCGATGGAAAGGAGCGAGGCCGGAATCGTCAACAGCAGCGAATTGCCCAGATACAAACCCAGGTTGCCCGCGTCCGGGTCCATGACTCGCGCGAAGTTTTCGCTGGCGAAGCTGCGCGGAATCGTCCAATAGCCGCCTGCCGAGACTTCTGCCTGCGTTTTGAACGCTGTGACGATCGCGCCATACACTGGCACCATGAACAAGATGAGCACGATCGTCAAAGCGCCATAGCGCAGCGCCTCGCCCAGCCGCCTCGCCCAGTGTACCTTGTCGCTTTCTCCTCTCTTGCTCTTGGCGAAATCGGCATTGGGGTCTTGAAGCCCCTCTCTCATTTTGGGGGAGGGGTTTGGGGTGGGGGGCTCACGCTTAGTCATAGAGCTCATCGGCGCGGGCGGTTTGTCGGAAGTACAAAAAGATGATGATGAGCGTCATGGCGAAGAGGATGACGGCGGCCGAGCTGCCATAGCCCATTTTGAACTTGCGGAAGGACTCGCTGTACATGAAGACCGCCAACGTATCCGACTTGTTGAACGGACCGCCGCGCGTCATCACCCAGATGATCTCGAAGCTCTTGAGCGCGTTTATCGCCGTCAACGCCAGCACGACCACCGTGGACGGGCGCAGCATGGGGATGATGACCTTGCGCAGGGTCTGCCAGGTGTTTGCGCCATCGACCTTGGCGGCTTCTACCAGCGGCGCAGGCACAGATGTCAATCCCGCCAGAAAAATGACCATATTCAAACCGGTCTGCTGCCATGCCCAAGCGACAAAAACAGCGAAGAGCGCGGTATTTGGATTGGCCAGCCAGGCAGTCGCCAGATGACCCAAGCCGATTGTGCGCAGAAAGATGTTGACAATGCCCAGCTTCGGACTATACAGCCAGACCCAGATGATGCCGATGATGACGGGCGAGAGGCAGATGGGCAGGTAAAAAAGTGACTTGTAGACTGTGTTAATCGCCCGTTTTCCCTGCAATCCCAGCGCCAGTGCCAACCCCAGCAGGGTCGGCACGGTCATCGCCAGCCCCAGCCAGATGGCCGTATTGCGGATGGCATTGCTGAACAGGCGGTCGCTGAAGATTTTTTCAAAGTTCGCCAGCCCGATGAACTGGTAGTCGGTGCCATAGCCGACCCAGTCGGTGAAAGAATAAAAGAGCGAGTTCAGTGTGGGCAGGATAACGAAGGTGAAATAGACCAGCAGCGGCAGCAGCAGGAAGCTGGCCGGGAAGATCCAGGGATGGCGTCTCAACATCGCTGTACCTCACCCCCCGGCAGCCCTTCCCCCATACAGAAGGAAGGGGCTGTAATCGTCTTGAAGCCCCTGCCTCATTTTTCAAGGAGGGGCTTGGAGTGGGGGCAAGATTAGCCCTAGCCCATGCCTTCAAACTCGGCCTGAGCATCGGCTTGTACGCGCTCGAGCATGGCTTCGTAGTCGCCTGGATTCGCCATGAATTCCGAGAAAGAATTCAAGCCGACTTCTGCCACTGGTGGCGGGGTTGCCAGGTCGTAATTGAATGCGAAGACCGGGTCGGCGGCAATTTCGGCGGCGATGCGCGCTACGACATCGTTGTAATTGCTGGTATCGACCAGCAAGCTCGGCGCCAGGTTGCCCGCGCCTTCAGCGAAAGCCCACTGCACAGCCGGGTCGGTCAAGTAATTCACGAAGGCTTTGGCCGCGTCTGCATTGGCGGCATCGGCAGATACCACGAAAGTGTCAATGGGACCGAGCGAGGCGCGTGGCGTGTCTTCGTCAATGGTTGGGAAGGAGAAGTAGTCGAAGTCTTCACCCGCTACCATGTCATTGCCCGCATACAAGCCGCCGATCCAGGTGCCCATCAAGGTCATGGCTGCTTCGCCATTGGCGACAAAGTTGGCGGCTTCGTCCCAGTCGTAGGCGTTGGCGTCGGGATAGAAGTAGCCAGCATCGACCAATTCTTTCCACAATCCAAAGGCGCGCACGACTTCGGGATCGGTATAGGCGGCCTCGCCGTTCATCAGTTGGTTGCGATAATCATTGCCAGCCGTGCGCAGCAAGATCATGTCAAACCAGAATTGACCGGGCCAGCGGTTGATCGAACCGAGCGAGAAGGCCGGGATGCCCGCCATTTTGAACTTCTCGGCGACATCGACCAGCTCGTCCCAGCTCGTGGGCACCATCGCGCCGACTTGCTCGAAGAGCGCCGTGTTGTAAAACATGCCGACCCAGTGCAGCGTCAAAGGCACGGCATACTTGTGCATGTCATAGGTCGCGGCGGTATCAATGACGGCTTGCGGGAATTGCGAGCCCATGTCGTTGGCGTCCCAGATGTCATCAATCGGCATCAGGAATCCGTCATCGACAATGAACTGGATGCGCGCGCCCGCCCAATAGCTGAAGGTATCCGGCGGGTTGCCGCCTGCCAGCTGCACCAGGATGGATGTCTTGAATTGTTCGTGGTCGACCGGGCTGGCCGCATGCATCAAACCCGGATTGGCTGCAATGAAGTCATCAACGATGCCGTCAATAAACTCGCCGCCGAAACCGCCAAAGTAATGGGAGACGGTGAAGTCGCCCATCAGGTCGTCTTCTGCGAGCGCCGGCGCAACCAGCAGCCCCGCCACCAGCAGCATCATGACTGCCAGGAGTTTCCATTTGCTCAACATTTCATTCGCTCCTTGTTCTCAACAGTTTTGACAATAGGCTTGCGTGCAGATTCTACCATAGACGGCTCCTTGAATGGCAAATTTTGGCTTGTTGCTAAATATACAACATTGTTTTATCATTGTCAATAAATTGGCAGCACAGGGCATTTCACACAAAAACCGGCTGCCAAAAAGAGTGGGTATATCGTCATGGCAGAAATCCAATCGCTGGCTCGGGGCTTAAAAATCCTCAACCTGCTGGAGCAAGCTCGCGACGGCATGGGCACGACCGAAGTCGCAAAAGAAATGACGATCGACAAGAGCAGCGCCAGCCGACTGCTGCATACCCTGGCCAATTATGATTATGTCGTGCAAGACGACAGCAGCGCTCGCTATCAGCTTGGTCCGCGCTTGCTCACGCTGGGGCAGCGCGTGCTCGACCGTATCAGCCTGCGCGACCGTGCCCGCCCGTTTCTTGACAAGCTGGTGGACGCGACCGGCGAATGCGCGCACCTGGCTATCCTGGCGCAGCGACAGGCGCTCTATATCGACCAGGTTGAATCCAGCGCCGCCCTGCGCGTCGAGTCGGAGATCGGCACGCTTTCGCCCCTGCACTGCACGGCTCTGGGCAAAGCCATGCTGGCATTTGGCGATGGCGCTATGCCCGATTCGCTGCGGCCTTTCACCCAGCGGACCATCACCGACCAGGCCGTTTTGCAAGCGCAACTGTTGCAAATTCGCCAGCGCGGATATGCGATTGATGATGAAGAATACAATTATGGCGTGCGCTGCGTCGCTGCGGCCGTTCACGATCATCGGGGCCTGTTGCTGGGCGCAATCGGCATCAGCGGTCCGGCCGGACGCGTTACCCTGGAGCGCATCGACGATTTTGGCGCGCTTGTGCGGCAGGTGGCGGGCGATCTGTCCGCCAAGCTGGGGTTTGTTGCGGGCTGTTAATTTGCTGGAACGCTGTTGATGATTATGCAACAGAAAGCGACTACCATGCAATACAAAATGCTGATCGATGGCAAGTGGCGCGATTCTTTCAGTGGCGAAGGCTGGGAAGTACACAACCCTGCCAGCGAATCGCTGATTGCGACTGTGCCTTTTGGCGGCGCTGCCGAAGCCACGGCGGCTGTTGATGCTGCCTGGCGCGCGCTGCCCGGCTGGCAGGTCCTGACGGCTTATGAACGTGGCGGCATCCTGCGCGATGTCGCCGATGCCCTGCGCGGTCGCCTTGACGAGCTGGCGCGTATCATGACGGCGGAATGCGGCAAACCACTGGTCGAAGCGCGTGGCGAATGGGGCGCCTGTGCCGATCTATTTGACTGGTATGCCGAAGAAGGCAAACGCGCCTATGGTCGCACGATCCCAGCCCGCAAAGCCGACAAACGTCTGCTGTCCTTGCCACAGCCACTGGGAGTCGTGGCGACAATCACCGCCTGGAACTTCCCGGCCTATCTGCTGGCGCGCAAGTGGGCGGGGGCGCTGGCGGCTGGCTGCACAATCGTCGGCCGTCCCAGCGAGCTGACCCCCATGAGCGCGATGGCGCTGGCGAATGTGATGGTGGAAGCGGGCATCCCGCCCGGCGTCGTCAACCTGGTCAATGGCGAGCCCCAGTCCATGGGCGCTACGTTGCTGGCCGATGCGCGCGTGCGCAAACTCAGTTTCACGGGCTCGCAGCGGGTCGGGCAGATTCTCATGCGGGGGGCTGCGGATGGCATCAAGAAGCTGGGCATGGAGCTGGGCGGCAGCGCACCGGTCTTGGTTTTCGCCGATTCCGATATAAGCATGGCGGCTCAACAAGGCGCGCTGGCGAAGTTCCGCAACAACGGGCAGGTTTGCATCTCGCCGACGCGCTTTTACATCGAGCAGCCGGCGCTGGAAGACTTTCTGGTCGCGGTCAAAGCCGAAACAGAAAAGCTGGTGGTGGGCGATGGCCTGCAAGCGGGCGTGACCAACGGTCCCATGGTCAGCGCAGCCGGGCGCGACAAGGTCGAGCGATTTGTGGCTGACGCGCTGGACAAACGGGCTGCGCTGGTTTGTGGCGGCGCGCGACCGGCCCTGGAACGCGGCTACTTCTATCAGCCGACGGTGCTCACCGATGTCACCAGCGACATGCAGATTGGCTGTGATGAGGTCTTCGGGCCGGTCATGGCTGTCAGCGCATTCACCACGTTGGAAGAGGCGCTGCAACTGGCCAATGCCACGCCGTATGGTCTGGCGGGCTATGTGATGACGCGCGACCTGTCAACAGCCACGCGGGTTTATGAGAACCTCGACTTCGGCATCATCGGCGTCAATGACATGGTGCCAGCCACGGCGGAAGCTCCCTTTGGCGGCAGCAAGACCAGTGGCTTCGGACGCGAAGGCGGACAAGAAGGCTTGTATGAATACATGGAGCAGAAGTTCGTTTCGATTGGCATGATCTAGAGCGCTACCCCCTCGGTCCCACCGACGAGTCAGGGGGAGGCTGAACCCCCACCCCAAACCCCTCCCCCAAAATTAGGGAGGGGCTTTTCACGCCCCATCTATCCACCTGTCGGGTCGGGAGGAGCATAAGGCTTTGGCTACCCTCCCTGACTTGTCGGGGAGGGGCTGGGGGAGGAGTTAAATGGGGGAGGCACCCCCACCCCAAACCTCTCCCCCAAAATGAGGGAGGGGCTTTTCACGCCCCATCTATCCACCTGTCGGGTCGGGAGGAGCATAAGGCTTTGGCTACCCTCCCTGACTTGTCGGGGAGGGGCTGGGGGAGGGGTTAAATGGGGGAGGGGCTGGTTC
>JAJDZQ010000024.1 GCA_022824565.1 Anaerolineae bacterium
TAACCATTTATGACTTCCCGAGCCCGGCACAACTGGCCGCGGCCACGCCCAGCCAGCTGAAGCCGCTGAAGATCACCGACCGGCGCTGCGCCTTGATTATCGAACTGGCTCGCCGAGTCGATGCTGGCGACCTCGACCTGGAGGCGATCGCCGCTATGGATGACAGCGCTGCCTGCGCAAGCCTCATGCAGAACCAGGGCGTGGGAACTTGGACGGCTGGCAATTGTATGGGCCGGGCACTCGGTCGCTACCCCCTGCTCGC
Organism: Anaerolineae bacterium; assembly: GCA_022824565.1. Lineage (GTDB taxonomy): Bacteria > Chloroflexota > Anaerolineae > Aggregatilineales > Phototrophicaceae > UBA6055. The sequence goes on from JAJDZQ010000024.1 coordinate 263, forward strand.
CGAAAATGATGTTGCGCTGCAAGCGGCTGTGCGCGCCTATTTCTATGCTGGCGAAGGCGAGAAAAGCGCTGAACTGACCAGGCGGGCGTTGGGCGCGCATGGACCGTACGCGGGTTTGGCCGGGCACTTTGTGTTGCTGCGCTGGGTGCTCGACCGCTATCCGCCTCAGATGCCCAATTCGTCATAGAGCAGGTCTGGATTGAGCGATTGCAAGACTGTGTCTTCGCTTTGCAGGGTCAACGAAGCGGCGGCCACGCCCAGGCGCATGGCTTCATCAATGGGCACGCCGTTGAGCATACCGAAGATGACCGCGCCAGAGAACGCATCGCCCGCGCCGGATGTATCGACAACTTCTGTGTGCATGGCGCGGATGTAGCCGCCACCGCTGCGATCTGCATAGGCCAAGCCGCGTTCGCCCAAAGTCACTACAGCAATCGTCGAGCCCATGTTGACCAGCCGCTGCGCTGTTCCGATGGCAGATTTGCGCTCGGTGGCCGGCTCGTCCAGCGAACACAGCGCGGCTGTTTCACTCGCATTGGGCACAATCAGGAACAGGTTTGGGATGTATTTTCGCAAACGGCGAGCCAGACGCGGCGATGTGGGGTCGGCACAAACACGCGCTTGGTATCGCTGCGCCAGCTCGAACAGGGTGTCCAGCGCCTCTTCGCTCAATGTCGCATCCGTGACGACCAGCGCGGCATCTCGAAATAGCCATTCATGCTCCATCAGATAATCCGAATCCAGCGCAGCCGTGATGCTGAGGTCATCCAGGCGGGTGACGCTCTCGACAGATTGGTAGAGCAGCAGCGAAGTGGCGATGCGCCCGCCAGCTACGCGCAATACATGGCTGCAATCGATGCCCGCCAGCCGGGAGTGGTTTATCAGATACTCGCTGAGTTCGTCATCGGCGACTGCGGACAGCAGAACCGTGTCGATATCGAGCCGCGCCAGGTTCTCGGCGATATTGCGCGCGACCCCGCTTGGCGATGCGTGGATATGTGCCTGTTGACGCGCGCCCGGCTGTGGCACTTCGATTGAGCGCCCGGCCATCTCTAGGACTGACGAGCCGACTACCAGGACATACTCGCCTTCCATAGCCTCGCTCCTGCACTTGCGCTAGCCACCTGTATTGGCAGATTCGGGTGGTGGTGGCAATGTCGGCTGGGCGTTGCCCGGGGCTGTTTCGACCGCCGGCGCAGTGGGCACATCCACGCCCAGAGTGGCCGGATTCAGATCGGAACTGCCGGTTGCTTCTGGATTGGGCGCGTCTTCTGCACAACGAAAACCCACCCAGAGATGGAACTCGGCTTCACTGGCAGATTGCCTGTGCACGGCGCGGCTGAAGAATGGCACGCTATTTAACGATCCGCCGCGCAGTACCTTTTGCAAGCCGTTGATGGGACCAGCCGGGTCTACAGACAAACCCAACTGCGCCTGTTGCTGATAATAGGTTTCGCTGTAGTAGTCGCTCACCCATTCCGCGACATTGCCAGCCAGATGATACAAGCCATACAGACTTCTACCAAATTCGTATTCCGGGCTGGTGACGGGATAATGGCTGGGTGTCTCGCGCGACCATTTCGTGTTGGCCAGCGCATTGTCCCAGATATTTCCCCAGGGATAGATGCGTCCGTCGTCTGCGCGCGCGGCCCGCTCCCATTCGGCTTCGGTCGGCAGCCGTCTGCCCACGGCTTCGCAATAGGCCTGCGCGCCATGCCAGTTCACGCCATAGACAGGGTGCTGCGCCAGGCCGACATGGATGCTGTAGCTGCTGCCATTGAATACGATGGGCGCGAGTTCGCTGTCATTGCGCGTTTGGATGCACCAAAAGCCCGGGCAAGCCGATTGATGCGAATTCGCGCCCAGCAGATTGAGGAAGGCGACATACTGCGTAAAGCTGACCTCGGTGATTTCCATCAAAAAAGGCTCGACGCGCACTTCGTGTTCCGGGTACGAGTCTTGTGCATACTGCGCCAGGCAGGTCCCGCCGCTGTTCTGGCACTCGCGTACAGCTTCGGCGACTTCGGCGGGATTCGTCCCCATGGTGAAGCTGCCGCCGGGTATGGTCGCTGTCTCACTGCGCAAGCGCAACAGCACATCGGGAACGGCGCTGACAGTCGCGACTGTCGGCTGGGGGATGCTTGTTGGCGGGCTGGTCGAAGCAACCGTCGGTTGGACTTGCACCACGATGGGCACATTGGTTGGCAGGATTTGCGGGGCGGGCAGGGGCGTCGCGGTGATGATGAGCACTTGTGGCGACGGCTCTTCAGGCTGCTGGATGGGGGCGGGCGTGGCGGTCATGACAACATGCACGACCTGCTGCACGATCTGCGGCTGTGGCGTGGGCAAGAAATAGGCGGGGAGCGTACCTTCCGCCATGACAGCCAGCATGACAGCCAGGGCGCAGACAAAGCCGGGGATGAATCCCAAAATACCCCATTGCCAGGCTGCCCCACGATTTCGTCTGCCACCCAGTCTTCTATAGCTCATGTATTTTCCCTTGCCGCGGTTGCCCAACCTGCCCAGCTTGTTGTAATCAATAATAGCGCATCGGACAAGATAGGGTAAGCCAGTCGAGAACCTGGCCAGCTGCGAATTTGCTGGATTCTATTACCAAGCCCCCATCCCCCGGTCCCTTCCCCATATCAACAGGGAAAGGTGCCTCGTCGAGAAACCAGTGCGTTTATGGCTAATCTGCAAGAAATCGAGCATCAGAATTCAGCTTCTCTGCATGCGCTGCCCCTGCCTGATGCTTCGGGGATGGGGGTTGGGGGGCATGGCAGCGCGCATCCACAAAATACGCCACACCCGAAACCTGGCCAGCTTGACAGCGCATCCGACTACGATTAGGCTTTAGGCTAATCTGACGCTCAGGATGCGACAAGGTGACTCGACTCAGCCTCGGCGCGTTTACGGCAGCCACTGCGAACGCGGATGGCCTGCGCCCCGTGAACCTGCATAGCGATTTGCGCCCCCTGGCCGACCTCATCGAGCTGGCTTTTGCCGACAGCATGGACAGCGCCGGTCATTCCGCCATTCGCGAGATGCGTTATCTGAGCCATATGGGCGCGGCGCTGCGGCTAATCACGCGCTTCAACTCGCTGGCAGAAGGCATCAGCCTCGGTTTTGTCTACCTGGTTGCGGGCGAGCTGGTCGGCAATGTGTCGATTTATCCCGCCAACTTCCCTCGCGAAATGGGCGAAACCTGGCTGTTGGCCAATGTGGCCGTGCATCCCCGGCATCAGCGGCGCGGCATCGCCCACCAGCTGGTTGCGAGCAGCCTCGAGGCATTGCGATCGCGCGGCGCGACCTGCGTCATCCTGCAAGTCGACTGTGCCAACGAAGCGGCTCTTCGCTTGTACGAAGCGGCTGGTTTCAGCTATGAACGCGCCTGGGTACACTGGCGGCGCAGCAGGCGCGCGCGAGCATCCGCACCGCCCCGGCACGACTTCCACATCACCCGTTTGCGGCGCAAGGAAGCAGCGGCGGAATTTGCGCTGGCACAAGCTGCGCGCCCCAACAGCCGCGGCGGACTGGGTTGGCTGAAGCCTTTGCGCAAAGCCGACTTCTGCCCTTCGCCCTGGCAGCGAGCGCGAAAATGGCTGTCGATGAACAGCATCGAAAAGCTGATCATCCGCAGCGGCGACCAACATGAGCTCCTGGCGTCTTGCTGGCTGGAGAATGCCGCTATCGGTTTCGGTCGCGTGCAGGCGCGCATGTTCACATCGCCACACATCGACCACCGCGCTTGTGCCGAGGCTTTGATCAACAACCTGGTCTCTCGCTACGAGCGCGCGACAATTCTGGTCGAACACCCGCGAGATGACGAGGTCGTCAGCGGACTGCTGCGGCAACAGCAATTCAAGGCGCGCCGCGAGTTGTGGCATATGCGGCTGGATTTCTGATGCTGCGCCAGGCTGCGAAGCCAGGTATGACGCCTATAGGAGCAGCGACGGTCAATTGGCGCGGAATCGAGCTGGGCGCGGCTTGTCGGGGCTGGTCCAGCTGCTGTCAGCATTGGGCGAGGCTGGCCGGAGCGCCAATTTGCGGGGCAGGCGCGACGGACGATTGCGATCGCTGTTGATGACGGCGCTGGACTGCAAGTCACGCTGGCTAGCCGCTGCTGGATTGGCGGGATGTGCAGCGCCATTTGCGACAGCCAGGTATTCGCCGAGGATCTGCCGCTGCTGCATGGCATCATAACGAGCGCGGCGGCGAGCCTTGTTGTGCTGGCGGCGTGAAATCTCTTGCTGGATCTGCGCAGGCTTGTGTACGCGCGTGAACAGCTTGGGCTCGTCGGCGCCCACCAGCGACATCCGCACATCGCCAATCTGCAACAGCGCCGAGATGAAACCGCTCGTGCTGGATTCGACATTGTCGATGCGCTCGACCAGGATCTGGTCGCGCAGATTCTGCAAGAAGAAGGGGCGTTTGTGCACCAGCGTGATGGTATCGTCCGCTAGAACATAGATGTCGTTGCGCCAATCCCAATCCAGCCAATAATAAGCCAGACTGCCGACCAGCAGCGCGGCCATGGCCAGGCTGAAAGTGACCACGCGCATTTCTGGCGCGACCACCGTAAAGGTCAAAACCAGCGCCGCCAGCGAGACAATGTTCACCGCCAGCGGGATGGTCGTGTGGCGCAGCCAGACGCTGATGTGCTTGCGATACACGATGTCGCCGTTGCTCATCTCGATGCGGGCGCTCAGATAGCCGTTGCTGCCGCGAACAGGGCGGGGCGGCTGATTGGTGGTCGCTTGCGTGCGCAGTTCGTCGTCAGTGGCTTCGCCCGCCATCCAACGTTGCATTTCTGCCCGCACCATGTTTCCGTGCCGCTGCGCCTGCTGTTCGTCATAGCTTTTGCGGATCTCCAGCACCAGCTGCTGCATGCGCGCTGGCCCGGGCATCAGGTCCAATTCCAAATTGCCTTGCGCGCCGGCTGTCTTGACGATCACGGTGCCATAGCGCAGCAGACGGGCAAAAATGTCGCCGGCGGGTATCTCGAAGTTGATCTCGTGCACGCTCTCCATGCCGACTTGCACAATCTGCCGCCGCATGGTCAATATCGTGCGGTTGATGCGAATGATGCGCTGGTCGGTCACGATGACCGAGTCGTTGCGCCATTCCAGATAAAAATAAACCAGCGCCAGGCCAGGCAGCAACAGCGAAAGCCCCAGCAAGCCCATCTGGAGCGGCTGCGCCTGGACTTGTGTTGCCGCCAGCCACATCACCGGCAGAAGCAGCATGGGCAGCCAGGCTGTGCGCAGAAACCCCCAGATATGCCGGCGTGTATCGATGAGCACGGCTTCGTCTTCGCGCTGTTCGGCAAAATGCGGATTGATCTGCTGCGGGCTGGCGCTTTCGGACATGGATGTCGCGCCTCAAGGTGCGCTTTGTGTCTACAGATGCTTGCATTGTAGCATAACCAACTTCGTGCTATACTCTTGGCAATGTGAAGAAACAGAGACAGGGTGCGATTATGGCTAGTCTGGGACCCACAGAACTAATCATCATACTGATAATCGTTGTGCTGCTCTTCGGTGTTGGGCGTGTATCGCGCATCGGTGGCGAGCTGGGCTCTGCTGTAGCCAACTTCCGCAAGGGTTTGCAAGAAGGTGGCAAAGACAAGCCAGAAGAAGCAAAGCAGAAGGAAACGGCTTAGCCGCCTGCATCTTTCAAGGCGCGCTCAAGCAGCTTGTCGGCGCGCAGATGCTCCCGCTTGGGCAGGCTGGGTGGCAGCTTCAGATTATATACCAGCGCCTCGCGGTTAAATCGCTCGGTTTCCCCTTGGAATTCGGCGGCAAATCGTCGCCAGCTGGCTTCGATGTGTGCCTGGCGGTGCGCCTCGCCGCGTGACTGCGCCGCTTTGATAGCTTGGCAGAAGCGGCGCGCCCGCGCATTCAGGCGCTCCCGCAGCTTCCGCTCTTGCTGGTCAAGCGCTTTGCCCGCAGCGATCCAATCGGGCACGACTTCGTTGTCGGCCATGATCTTGTACGCGGCGCGCAACTCTCGCGGCACCTGTTCATCAGCCAGCGACAAGCGTTTGCCTGCGCCGGGCAAGTGCGATACATCGCCATCGCCGATTAGCTGCCGGACGCCTTGATCGGCGATGCGGTCCCATTTGGACAGCTTATTCATCGCTGGTTTCTGCCGGGATTTGTAATGTTTGCAGTTGACGGCCGATCGAGTCGCTGATGGTCACCGTTTCTCCCGCTTCCCATACGCTTTGGTCTCGTCCCCAGAACCAGGCGCTGCCCGTGCTGATGCCGCTGCGTGTATAGACAGCCACTTCTGCGTCTGCAAAGAGTAGCTTCTGCCCAAATTGGAAAGTGTTGCCGTCGCTGTCGGTCAGTTGCCATTCGCTGATATTGAGCTGTTCGCCCAAATTGCGCAGGTGGATGCCTTCCGCCGTGATATCGCCCAAGCCTTCGACAGCCGCGATTTCCAGCTGCACCGGCACGGGTGTGGGCGTCGGCGAGGGCGCTTGCGTAGCGACGATCAAAATCGGCTCGACAATGCCCGCGACCGCCACGCCGTCCACGATGCAGCCGGGCAGCGGCACGATGATTTGATCGCCCACTTTCAACGCTCGGGCGGATTGTTCTGTCAGTTGGTTGACTTCCATCAGCAAGTCGAGCTCGACAAAATAATCAAACGAAATGGAATAGGGCGAATCGCCGCTGCGGATGGTGTGGATGAGGCAGTTGCGCTGGTTGCGCAAGGGACCGCCGGCGATGACGACAGTAGGCGTGCTGACAACCGCATCGCGCGCGCCGAGCTGCTGGGGATCTAGGGTTGCCGCGCTTTCGGACGCTGCTTCGGCCGCAATGTCGGCGGGCACAGACACTTGCTGCCGCGAGTCTGCAGCGGGGGCTGCCGTTGCGAGTTTGGCTGGCAAGGGCGTTGTGGTGATGATGACTTCTACCGTGATGACATCGGGCACAGCGCTTCTTTCGTTGTCTTCGCCAAACAGGCGCAAGCCCACGAAAGTGCCGATGACCGCCGCCAGAAAGGTCAAACACAAGAAGACGAATTGGGGGAAAATCTTCGCCGGTCGCGGATCTCGCTGGGGTTGGATCATTCAACTGGTCCGTGCTGCCCTGCATCAATTCGGCAGTATAGCACGGCGCGAACCTGCAAAACAGGCGAAGGCTGCTGCGCAAGCCTATTGAACCGTTTCTGCGTAATTGATGTTACAGTATTGCCGCCATCAGGTTTTGCCAAAGCAGGCCGCGAAGGGGCTGGCTGTGAGCAAACGCGTGCTCTTTCTTTTTTCCGATACCGGCGGCGGACATCGCTCGGCTTTCCAGGCGATCCGTGACGCCTTGGCTATCCGCTATGGCGCGGCTGTGCAATTCGACTCGGTCGATGTCTTGCGCGAGTTGCGCTGGCCTCTCAACAAACAGCCAGAATTGTATCCGCGCATGGTCAATACCTCGAAGTTCTTATGGGCGCTGATGTATCACAGCTTCGACGGCAAACGGCGCTCGAGCCTGGCGCGCCAGCTAATTTATCGCAACAACCGTCGCAAACTGAGAAGGCTGGTCCGCGAACGGCCGGCTGATGTAGTCGTTTGCACGCACTCTGTCATCGCCAATCCCGTCTTTCGCGCTTTCTTGACTCTGGACGAGCGGCCGCCTTTTTTGACTGTGGTCACCGACCTGGTTACCACGCCGTCATTTTGGTATGACCCGCGAGTCGACCACTGTTTTGTGCCGACCGAAAGCGCCTATCGCCGTGGGCTGCGCCTGGGCATGTCGCCGAGCCAGATGCAGGTCACCGGCTTGCCAGTCAATCCCCATTTCCTCGATTCCATGACCAGCAAAGACGCAGCGCGCGCCGAGTTTGGCTTCGATGCCGACTTGCCGGCCGTGCTGCTGGTCGCAGGCAGCGAAGGCATGGGCGCGATCGACAAGCTGGTGGCGGCCTTGGATGCGCAGCGGCTGGATGCGCAGTTGGTCGTCGTCTGCGGGCGCAACGAGGCTTTGCGCGCCCGACTGGCGAGCCGAACCTGGAACAACCGTCGCCACCTCTTTGGCTATGTAACCAATTACCGAGAAATGCCGCGCATTATGGCGGCTTGCGACATCATCGTTACCAAAGCCGGTCCTTCGACCATCAGCGAAGCCGCCATCGCCGGTTTGCCCATGATCATCAGCGACCGCATCCCCGGGCAAGAAAGCGGCAATGTGCGCCTGGTCACCGAAAATCGGGCTGGTGTCTACCTACCCAAGCCAGAGCAGGTGGCGCAACGGATCCAGCAATGGCTGGACGAGGGTCCCGCCGCCCTGCAGCAGCGCGCAGACAATGCCCGGCGCATCGCCAAACCCGACGCTGTTTGGGATATTGCCGATGCCGTCTGGGAATGGGCGCACCGCCCCAAATTCAAGCGCCCGCGTCAGGCCTGATCGCCCGCTCAGCTATCGATCATCCGCCCGAGATAGACGCCATCCGCCACTTTGCTAATCGCCTGGTCTGCCAGCCGCAGCTTCCAGGTGCCGCCTGCGTTGACAGTCGTGAAGAGCAACGCGCTGTTGTCTTCGCTGAAGGCGATTGGGCGAACCACGGTCGGGAGGGTCCGGCTGATGATCTCTTGACGCGCCGCCAGCAGGTCGATGCGCGCCAGCACACTGCGGAATCGGCTGTCTGCGCCGGCTGCGTCCGCAACCTGCGACAGGGCATACACAGCGAGGCTGTCGTCCCCGCTAACAATCAGGTTGCCGGCGTATGGAAATTCGGCGACAGGCAACGCCTCGACAACCATGGTCTGATTCGATTCCAGCGGGAAGACCTTCGCCACGAATCCGCCCGCGGCGCTGGGCACCAGCCGCAGCATGACATCCGCCCCGATACCGAAAGCGCAATAGCAATCTTGCTCGCCGGGCAGCTGACGAGAGTTGACATCGCCCGTGGCGAAGTCCAGCACAAACAGACCGCTGCGCAGCAGGTAGGGACCGGTCTCGACGACTTCCGCTGTGCGCACTTCCATAATGAGTTGCTCGTTGCGTGGTCGGAAAGCCACAGGCAGCAGTCTGATGCCGGTTCGCGGACGATCCACCAGTAGTTCGCGCAAGTTGTCGCCATCGCTTTCCGCCAGCCAGGTGGTCGTTGTCAGCGATTCGTCGGCTAGCTGCCTCGCGATAGTCCAGGCGATGCGCGCGCCGTCCGCCGATACCACCCAGTCGATGCTGTGGTCGCTGGCTGCCAGCTCGATGAAGGGATGCTTGCGGACCGTGCCATCGTTCTGCGCCAGTTTGACTGCCTTGTCTGCGCTGTCCAGGTAGATGACGCCGAGCGTGGTGAGCGTGAATTGACTGCCTTGCGCTTCGACCTCGTTCGCCTCGCCGCTCAACAAGTTGATGAAACTGAGTGTTGTCGTTTCTGCGCTGGTTGCATCGCGCAGCAAGAAGACATCCCAGTGCTGGGCCGGCGGCACAGCCTGCGCCTGCACCAGGCATGTGCAGCAAAGCAACAACAAGGTTGACAACAGCCTTTGCATCGTGTGTAGAAAGCCCTGGCCTGCTCGGTCGCTTGCGCTTGTCGGTCGCTCAAGCAATACGCGCCGATTATACTGCTGGCGGGCAGATGCGGCAATTTGTGCGGCAGCTCTTGCGAAAGAAAAAAGCCCCGCGCTGGGCGAGGCTTCTGGCAGGGCGAGTCTTTGCCTTAGTTCGACTTGCGATTGCGCCAATGCTGCCGTTGCGACCACTCTTGCGCGTCGCGCCGCCGCTTTTGCTGCAAGAAACGCTCGATGCGCGCTTCTTCCATCAAGGCCTGCATCCGTTGTTTGTGCCAGCTCGCGCCTGTGAAGCTCAAATTTTCCACGATGTGTCTCCATCTCTGGGGCAGCCGATACGCACAAGCTAGCACGATTGGGCATGTCGTACAAGTAAGGCGGCCTGTTTCTAATACAACTTATACAAAGTGTTTTGGCAAAGCCTAATAGGGACAGTGGTAGCTGACGGTCGGCAACGATTTGCGTGGATCGTCCGCCAGGTCGAAGCGCATGATGGACGCGGTGGCCGGATAGTCGACTGGCAATCCATAGTCTTGCAGGCGGTCTTTCATCAGCGCCTCGGGCACCTCGCCTTGTGCATGCAGCCAGGGGAAAACCAGAATATCGCCATGTCCGACAGCGGCGACAGCCTGTCCCCGATGCTGTTTTCGCACGAGATCAAGAAAATCCAGCACCCGCTCCAGCACGACCTGTGGCGTTTCGTAGGGCGGCCTATTGCCCGTGTACAAATCCCAGCCTTTCTTTGCCAGCTCGGCGGTCGGGCGGCCTTCGTATGGGGTGTAGACTTCGCTGATGCGCTGATCAATTACCGGCTTTGGCTCACCCAAGTGCGCGGCGACGATGGCGGCGGTCTCTTGCGCGCGTTGCATGGGGCTGCAATAGATGGCGCGGACGGCTTTGTCGGCCAGCCATGCGCCGGCCGCGCGCGCCTGGTTCTTGCCAGTCTCGCTCAGCCGGTAGCCGGGCAAGCGCCCATACAAGATTTTTTCGGGATTGTGCACTTCTCCATGCCGCAACAGATATAGGGTGGTTTTCAATCCATCCGCCTTTCGCCGAGCTCGTCCAAAAGTCTAGCAGTGGCGGCGCGCATCGGCAATCGTCTGATATCTGTGGCTAACTATATTGCCCGCTTTCGCCTATCATCAAGCGCCTACGGAAGTATGGCTTGGGACGGGACCTTTTGCAGCCAGAGCCCCGCGTTTTTGACCGCCGCATGCTGACCATCTTGTTGATCGTCTTCGTGCAGATGATCGGCACAGCCATGGTCAACCCGATCTTGCCGCTGTATGCCCAAAGCGAATTTGCCATGTCGCCGGAGCTGATCACCCTGTTGCTGACGGCATTCTTCGGCGCGCAATTTATCGCTGGTCCCACCATCGGGCGCATGTCCGACCGGCGCGGACGCCTGCCCGTGCTGCTTATCAGCCAGGTGGGCACGGTCATCGCCTTTGTGATGATTGGCTTTGCAGAGTCGGTGCCGATCCTGTTTTTCGCGCGCGTGCTGGATGGCATCACGGGCGGCAACATCGTGGTGGCGCAAGCCTATGTGACCGATATCATGCCCGAGAACAAACGCACACAGGCGCTGGGCTATGTCATGGCCGCGTTCGGTTTGGGCTTCATCGTTGGCCCGGCTGTTGGCGGCGTGCTGGCTAGCGGGCTGGGACCCCAGATGCCCTTTTTGATTGCGGCGGCGGCGGCGCTGATCACCGTGCTATTGACCTGGTTCACGCTGGAAGAGACGCTCAGCGATGCCGACCAAGCCCGCAACCGCGACAGCAAACGCGCCAACATGCGCCTGACAACCATGTTGGGCAATGTGCCGCTGCTGGCGGTCATGGTCGTGTCATTTGTATCGCGTTTCGGCTTCGGGCTATTGATCGGCACATTCGCCCTCTTCGCCGAGGCGGTGCTTTTTTCTGGCGAAGATTTTGCCGCGGTCAGCCTGGGCGTGGGCTTGTTGTTGATGGTGGTGGGCGTGGGGCAATTCTTTACGCAGATTGTGATTTTGCCGGCGATGCTGCGGCGCTTTGCCGACCCAGCCATCGTCATCATGGGCGCGGCTGCCAGGGCGTTTGGCATGTTTACGCTGGCAGTTGCAACAGAGCCGCTTTTGGGCTCCGTCAGTATGATCGCCTTCGCTGTGGGCAGTGGCTTGCTGCTGCCGGCCCTGCAGTCACTGGTTACCAAGACGGTCGCGCCAGAGCTGCGTGGCGGCATCCTGGGCGCGCATCAGTCGGTAATGAGCCTGGGCGTCATCATTGCCACGGCGGTTTCGGGCGGCTTGTTCGCCTTAGACCCGGTTTTGCCCAACTGGCTGGGCGGCGCATTGCTGGCTTTGGCGATCTTGCCGGCGGCTTTTCTGTGGGCTTGGTCGCGCAAGAACAGCGCAATGGATGGGGGGCTGGCGGTGGCGACAAAATGAAATGGCGCAGCATTCGGCCATGTTGTCATGTGTCTTTGCATGTCGGGGCGGCGGGATTTGAACCCACGACCTCACCGACCCGAACGGTGCGCGCTACCGGGCTGCGCCACGCCCCGACTCGGCGGGCAGTTTAGCCGATGCAGCGACAGGTGACAAGGTCAGATTATGCCTGAGGCGCAACCAGCAACGATTACCGACCGCCTGCGTGAGCGCACACAAGTCCCGCTGGACCGGCTCGGCGCGTGGCTGGCGCGGCTGGGGGTGCATGCCGACCAGGTGACCATCATCGGGCTGCTGCTGGTGGGGCTGGCGGCGCTGCTGCTGGCGCAGGGCGCATTCTTGGCTGGCGCGCTGCTGTTGTTGTGCAGCCTGCCGCTGGATGCGCTCGATGGCGCTGTTGCTCGGGCAGCTGGGCGGGGGAACCGCTTTGGCATGGTGCTGGATTCGACGCTCGACCGTTATGCTGACGGTTTTATTTTCGCTGCTTTCGGGTATTATTTCGCTGGGCAAGGGCGGCTGGATATGCTCGTGGCTGCGTTGGCTGCGCTGGTGGGCAGCTTCCTGGTCAGCTATATCCGCGCTCGCGCCGAAGATGCCAAAGTGGCTGTCAAGGCGACTGTCGGGTTGTTTTCGCGGCTCGAGCGGGTGGTCGTTTTGCTGGTGATGACATTCGCCGCGGGCTTTTTGCAGAGCGCCGCGCCACTGGAGATTGGATTGCTGCTGCTGGCGACAGGCACGAACTTTACGGCGCTGCAGCGATTGCGATATGTACACAGGACACTGAAAGACCGAGGTGGATAAATGGAATTTGAGCAAGCATATCTGGTCATCGGCAACTTACAGGTGCGCTATTACGGCATCATCATTGTGCTGGCGCTGCTGGCGGGCGCATATGTCGCCTCGTTGCTGGCCAGTCGCAGCGGTCTTGATTCCGATCATATCTGGGGCGGTCTGACCTGGGCGATCATCCCCGGCATCGTTGGCGCGCGCTTGTGGTTTGTGCTCTTCCCGCCCGTCTCGCTGACGGCAGGCTGCGGGTTCGCGGGCGAGCTATGCCAGGACACAGCCTGGATGCTGCAAAATTTCTTCGACAGCGAAAATGGCGCGATCGCCATTTGGAATGGCGGGCTGAGTATATTTGGCGCTGTGATAGGCGGCTCTTTTGGGGCCTGGCTCTATCTCAGCTCCTGGCACAACCGCATTGTTGGCGCGCTGACCACACTCCTGAAGCCGCTGCTCTGGCTTTACCAACTGCTGGAGTGGCTTCTGTATGCCGCGTGGAATCGCCTGCGTGGCAAGGAATCTGCGCCTTTCCGTTATCGCCGTCCACAGAGCAACTTCCCTGACGAAGGCATGCGCTTGGGTCCCTGGATGGATATTGCCGGCGTCGCCATCCCGCTGGGGCAAGCGATCGGCCGCATCGCCAACTACATCAATCAAGAGCTGTATGGCGGACCCACGAATCTGCCCTGGGGCATCAACATCCCGCGCGAAGCCCGTGTCGCGCCCTATGAAAGTTTGATCGAATATCCGATTGATACACTATTTCATCCGCTTTGGGCATACGAAGCGCTGTGGAGCCTGGTTGCTTTCGTGGTCTTGTGGCGCGTTTATCACCTGTATCGAGGACTCTTGTCGAGCGGCGACATTCTGCTGATTTACATCGCGCAGTATTCCATTGGGCGCTTCTTGCTGGAATTCATGCGCGTGGAATATGCCACGATCGGGCAAACGGGCATCAACAGCTCGCAGACGATTACCGTGATTGCTCTGGTCGTGTCGGTTGCGCTGCTGCTGCGGCACAGTCGACAGCGCAGTGACGGGTCGCCAGCGGCCGATGATGAAACCCAGCGCTCAGAAAGCCTGTCTGCGACCGATTCTTGATTGGGCAGTGATTGACAGTGCGGGGAGTCGGCGCAAAAAACTGATATACTGCTGGTAACTTGTTGGGCGGTGTGAAGGCTCTGGACATGGCGCGTGTAATCATCCTCGGCACTTCCGGCGCGGTCTGCGACGCCCAGCATGACTATACGCATTTTTTGCTGCTAGGCGAAGAAGACGGACCGGTGCTGGTCGATGCCGGCTCGAACCCCCTGGAAAAAATCAAGCGGCTGGGCATTGATGACCTGGCGCTGCAAGACATCATCCTGACGCATTTTCATTCCGATCATGTGGCAGGCGTGCCCAATATGCTCATGCACATGTGGCAGATGGGGCGCAAGCAGCCGATCCACTTCTACGGCATTCCGCACTGTATCGACCGCGTCGAAGGCACGATGGATATGTATGGCTGGGAGTATTGGCCCAATTTCTTCCCGGTGTCGTTTACGCGCACGGGTATGAGCGATGACACCTTGCTTTTTGAAAATCACGACTTTCTCATCCGTTCGTTTCCAGTCGTGCACTTTATCCCCACCATCGGCATGCGCATCACCAACAAGCACAACGGCAAGGTGCTGGCCTACAGCTGTGATACCGAGCCTTGTCCAAACGCGCTGAAAATCGGCAAAGATGCGGATATCTTCCTCCATGAAGCCGGCGGACCGCCGCCCGGACACAGCACAGCGCGCATGGCTGGCGAAGCGGCGACCCAATCAGGCGCGAAGCAGCTGCGCTTGATCCATTATCAGGTCTGGAATCAAGACCCAGAGACTCTGGTTGCCGAAGCGGCGCAGACCTATGCTGGTCCCATAACCCTCTGTCGCGATTTCGACGAGTTTGAGTTTTAGCCCGCATACCCACCAGCCGTTGTTCCTGCCCTCCCACCCTAAATCCCTCCCCCCAAAATGAGCTGAGGAGAGGACATGTTTCATCCTACCCCATCCCCAGTCCTTCCCCGTATCAACAGGGAAGGGTGACTTGTCGAGAACCCTGTGCGTTTATTGCTAATCTGCAAGAAATTGAGCATCAGATCTCATTTTCTCTGCATGCGCTCCCCCTCCCTGATGCATCGGGGAGGGGGTTGGGGGGTGGGGTAGACCCTCACATGCGCTCCCTTGGAAACCTGTCCTGTCCTCCATCAAAATGAGGGAGGGACTTCAAAAAGCAGTAGCGCTCCCCCGAATCGCCCTGCATTTTGGCGCATTTTGCCATTCGCGTTACAATGCAAACGCCTCTCGCTGCGAGAGGTTTTAGACAATCAAGCAAGCCATGGAGGCAATACACATGAATTCTCGCATTTTTACGACGCTCTTGCTGGTTTTGCTGCTGGGGCTATTGGCGCTGCCGGCTGCGAGCCAGGACGATTTGCTGAGCTTTGCCGCTGCAGATTGTGATTACGGCGGCAACCTGAAGTCGGTCGAGGCGCTGGATGAGCTCACCGTGCGCGTCACGCTCTGCAACACCGATGCGATCTTCGATCAAGAGATGGCCAGCCTCGGTTTGTCCATCCATCCCCGCGAATGGATTGAGTCCACCGGCGGCACTGGCGACATTCTGACCACTGCCATCGGCACGGGACCCCTGCGCCTGGTGAATTGGGACCAGGGCAATGAAATGGTCTTTGAGCGCTTTGACGACTATTGGGGCGAGCCATCCATTGAAGACACCGTCATCTTGCGCTGGAATTCCGAAGCGGCCGCCCGGGCGACCGAGTTGCGCGCTGGCACCATCGATGGCATGAAGTTCGCCAATCCCGATGACATCCCCGTCTTCCGCGCCGACCCCAACTTCAACTTGATCGACATTCCCCCGCTGACTGGCGTGTATGTCGCCATGAGCAATTTCTTCGAGCCGCTCAACGATATCCGCGTGCGCAAAGCCATCGCCATGGGCATCGACCGCCAGCGCATCGTCGACAACTTCTTCCCGCCTGGCTCGCCCTTGACACCCGACTTTGTGCCGCCGGCCGTCTTTGGCCACGTCGGCGAGGGTGGCGTGCCCGGCTTTGATCAAGAGGCAGCTGTGGCATTGCTCGAAGAAGCCTCTGCCGATTTGGGCTTCTCGTTGCCGCTGGAATCGCTTGTCGATACGCGCACGGGCGAATCGCGGGGCTTGACATTGACCTGGCGCGATGTCGTCCGCGGCTACTTGCCCAATCCTGGCATTATCGCCAACGATGTCGCCGCCCAACTCGCCGACATTGGCATCATCGCCGATGTGCAAGTCGTTGAATCGGGCGCTTTCATCGCCTCGGCGCTTTCGGGCAACGAGCCGCTGCATATCCTGGGCTGGCATGCCGATTTCCCCGATGCCTCAAACTTTTTGACCTGCTGCCACGGACCGAACATGGCGCAGATGGGCGAGCCTTATCCAGAGGTCTATGAGCCACTGATCGCGGCGGGACAAGTGCTCGACCCCGATGCCCGCATGTCCTACTTCCAGCAGGTGGCTGCAGGCATGGCCTCGGCTGTACCTTGGGTGCCTTTCGGACACGCTGGCTCCGCCGATGTCTGGCAAGCCGATATCATTGGCGTCCACCCCGGCGTCCTCGATGGCACGGAAGAATTCTCGCGCCTCGAAGACCCCGATGACGACAACATCATCTATATGCAGAACGCCGAGCCGATCTCGATCTATTGCAATGACACCTGGGATGGCGAGACCTTCCGCGCCTGCCACCAGGTACAAGAGTCATTGCTCGACTTCGAGAAAGGTGGCGTCGCTGTAATCCCCGGTTTGGCAGAAACCTGGGATGTCTCTGACGATGGTACGGTCTGGACCTTCCATCTGCGCGAAGGCGTACACTTCCACGATGGCTCAACACTGGATTCCAACGATGTGGTCGCCACCTGGCATGCATCCGCCGATTGCGCCAGCCCCAACCACACGGGCCGCGGCGAAGGCTTCGCCATCTACCTGTCCATCTTCCAGCAATTCATCAATCCAGATCAGTGCTAGCGGCGCGCTGAATTTGTGGGCGGCTCGTTTGGGCCGTCCACTGGTTCTGGGTGTGGTGAGAATCGTGGAGATGTCATTTTCCCCCACCCTAAATCCCTCCCCCATAAAGAGGGAGGGACTTCAAAACATAGTGGCGCTCCCCTTCCCTCATTTTGGGGGTAAGGGGCTGGGGGATGGGGCAGGTTTGCCAACGCCACTGAGTTAATTCCGATTCAAGCGCGGGTCGAGGGCGTCGCGCATGCCATCGCCCAAGAGGTTGAAGCCCAGCACCGTGACCATGATGGCGATGCCGGGGAAAAACACCAAATGTGGTGAAGTAAAGAGATAATTGCGCGATTCGCTCAGGATTTGCCCCCATTCTGGCGTAGGCGGTTGCGCGCCCAAACCCAGGAATGACAGCGCGGCCGCGTCCAAAATCGCCGTGCCCACGCCCAATGTTCCCTGCACGATGATGGGCGTAATGGCGTTGGGCAAGATGTGCGCCAGCACGATGCGCCAGGGACTCGCCCCGATCGCGCGCTCGGCCAGGACAAATTCCTGTTCTTTGATCGACAGCACGCTGGCACGGGAAAGCCGCGCGTATTGCGGGATGAAAGTTATCGTGATGCCCAGCAGCGCATTGGTCAAGCCAGGTCCCAGGATGGTCACAATGGATATCGCCAGCAGCAGCGCCGGGAAGGCCAGCACCACATCCATCAGGCGCATGATGACATTGTCGACGCGTCCGCCCGCATAACCGGCCGTGATGCCCAGCGCTGTGCCCACGACGATAGACAGGCTGATGGTGATGACGCCCACCGACAGCGAAGTGCGCGTGCCATAAATCACGCGGCTGTACAGATCGCGCGCGTTCAGGTCCAAGCCCAGGATATGCAGCGGATCTTCACAGCCCAGCATGGGGATGCAGGGCGGTTTGCTGGGCAGGCGACCGGTCTCGCCGGGCACGCCAATCATGGTTTTGATCGGATCATGCGTGGCAAAGAGCGGCGCGGCAATGGCGACGATAACCAGCCCGCCGATGATGGTCATGCCCAGCAGCGCCGAGGGACTGTGCCGCAAGTTGTACAGCGCCTCCAGCCACAGATTGGCAGACCGCGCATGACCGGCTTGTTCCAGCCGAGCTGGCTTCGCGTCCACAGCCGTCCCCCTAGTTAAAACGAATCCGCGGGTCGAGGTAGCCATACATGATATCGACCACCATGTTGATCAGCACGAAGCCCGCCGCGATCACCACCGTGAAGCCCTGCACCAAGGTGTAATCGCGCGAGGTGATGCTGTCGACCAAAGTGCGCCCAACGCCGGTCAGGCTGAAGATCGTCTCTGTCAGCACCGCGCCGCTGATGACCAGCCCAAAGTTCAACCCGATGACGGTGATGACGGGCAGCAGGGCATTGCGCAAGGCATGCACCCCAACCACATTGCGTTCGCGCAGGCCCTTCGCCCGCGCTGTGCGCACATAATCCTGGCTGAGCACTTCCAGGACGCTGGAGCGGGTCATGCGCGCGATGATCGCCAGCGGTATCGTGCCCACCGCCACCGCCGGCAAGATTAAATGCCGCAGCGCATCCAACAGCAGTTCGCTGTTCAAGGTGAGCAGGGCGTTCAAGGTGTTGATGCGCGAGAAGAATACGAGAATCCCCGCCGGCTTCTGCCCTTCGGCGACCCAGCCCCAAAGCTCAAAAAACGGCTGCGGATTGGCACCCGGCGTCAACCTGCCCGATGGCGGCAGCGCCAGTGGCGTGTCTTTCAACAGCACAGCAAACAGGTAGGCCAGCATCAAGCCAAGCCAAAACACCGGCATGGAAACGCCGATATTCGCGCCAATCATCGTGCCCACATCCAGCGCCGACTTGTGACGATAGGCGCTCAAGACTCCGATAGGCACGCCAAAGCTGATGGCAAAGAGCAGCGCAAAACAGCCCAGCTCGACTGTGGTAGGCAGCCGCTCTGTCAGCAGCGCCATCACCGGACGGTGAAAACGCAGCGAATCGCCCAGATCGCCTTGCACAAAGTTCCGCATATAAATCAGCAGTTGCACCGGCACGGGTTGGTCGAGGCCGTTGCGCCGGGCAAAGGCTTCGCAGATTTCGGGTGTTGCCCGCTCGCCCAGCACAGCCAGGCAGGGGTCGCCGGGGATAGCGCGCGCCAGGCTGAAGGTGACGATCATGATGCCGAAGATGACGGGGATGGAGAAGGTCAGCCGCCGCAAAACAAATTTGAGCATCGCCGCTGCTTACCCCGTTGCCCAGCCACGCGCTCGTTCGACCGCCCGCTGCCAGCCAGCATATAGCGATTCGCGCTGGTCGGCGGACATGGTCGGTTCAAAGCGGCGCTGCAGCTGCCATTGACCCGCGATTTGCTCTTGTGAACTCCAGAAGCCTGTCGCCAGCCCGGCCAGGTAGGCCGCGCCCAGCGCAGTCGTTTCGGTGACAGCCGGTCGTTCGACTGGCACGCCCAAGATATCGGCCTGGAATTGCATGAGGAAGTCGTTTACGACAGCGCCGCCATCAACGCGCAGGGCTTCCAGCGGCAAGCCTGAATCGTCGCTCATGGCCGTCACGACATCGCGTGTTTGATAGGCGATCGCTTCCAGTGTGGCGCGGACGATCTGCGCCCGGCCACTGCCGCGAGTCAGGCCGACAATGGCGCCGCGTGCGTATTGATCCCAATATGGCGCGCCCAAACCAACAAATGCCGGCACCACATACACGCCGTCGGTGCCAGCGATGCTTTCTGCCAGCGCCTGGCTTTCGGCGGCATCATCAAGCAAACGCAGCTCGTCGCGCAGCCACTGCACAGCCGCGCCGGCCATAAAAATGCTGCCTTCCAGCGCGTATTGCAACGGGCTTTCGCCAATTTGCCAGGCGATTGTCGTGAGCAGGTTGTTGGCGGATTGCTGCGGCTTGTCTCCCGTGTTCATCAGCATGAAGCAGCCCGTGCCATAGGTATTCTTCGCCAGACCGGCTTGATACGCTGCCTGCCCAAATGTCGCCGCTTGTTGGTCGCCCGCCATGCCGGCGATGGCGATGCTGCGGCCAAAAAGCCCAGCATCACACTCGCCATAGACCTGGCTGCAGGGACGCACCTCGGGCAACAGGGCGCGCGGGATAGCCAGTCGCGCCAAGATTTCGTCCGACCAGTCGGCGCGGTGAATGTCGAAAAGCATGGTGCGCGCGGCATTGCTCACATCGGTGATATGCAGGCGGCCGCCGCTCAGCTGCCAGGCCAGATAGCTGTCAACAGTGCCAAACGCCAGTTCGCCATCTGCAGCTCGTTGACGCGCGCCCGGCACATTGTCCAGCAGCCAGGCGACTTTTGTGCCAGAGAAATAGGCATCGGTCACCAAGCCCGTGCGCCGCAAGATTGTCTGGTCAAAGCCCTCCGCCTTGAGCCGATCGCAAAATCCAGCTGTGCGCCGATCTTGCCAGACGATCGCATTGTGAATGGGCGCGCCGCTCTGTCGATCCCAGATTAACGTGGTTTCGCGCTGGTTGCTGATGCCGATGGCGGCGATAGCGGCGGGATCGGCAATGACTTCGCGCGCGACCGCCAACTGCGATTGCCAGATAGCTCGCGGATCATGCTCGACCCAGCCTGGCTGAGGATATATCTGGGGAAATTCTTGCTGGGCGCTGCGGATGATGCGCCCCCCGCGGTCGAAGAGAATGGCCCGCGATGAAGTCGTACCTTGGTCCAGCGCCAGGATGAATTCTGCCATCGAACAACTGCCCTTCGTAGTTAGGCGGATACTTTTGCAGCGTATTGTAGCGCAAACCCGCATCCCCCGTCCCCTTGCCCCCAAAAGGCGGGCAGGAGAGACAGATTGTACGCGGTGTCTTTGGGCTGCGTCCCTTCCTCAATTTTGGGGAAGGGATTATGGGTGGGGATATAGCTATCTTTCGGGCCTGCGCAGGCGCAGCAATAGGCCGCAGCCCAGCCCGGCCAAGCCACCCGCCAGCGCCCAGACCGGCAGCCGCTCCAACATCCCCAGCAGCATGTGCGGCGGGTAATCGGGGAATGCGTGCGCGTGCCGCAAGTCTTT
This sequence comes from Anaerolineae bacterium, assembly GCA_022824565.1. Lineage (GTDB taxonomy): Bacteria > Chloroflexota > Anaerolineae > Aggregatilineales > Phototrophicaceae > UBA6055. The sequence continues at coordinate 21,086 of JAJDZQ010000024.1, forward strand.
GAAGAGCATCAATGCGAAGACCGACAAGCTGGACAATGCGCCAAAAACTGCGCCCGCAGCCACAGTCGACGCCAGACTGTTCGACGCGCGGGGCATCCACAAAGCGGTCGCCGCCAGCGCCAACAGCGCGCCAAGCAGCGAGACCGCCACTGCATCATTGTCTTCCACGCCCGACCACAGCAAGATGGCGATGCCACAAACCAGCAGCAGGTGTCGCGCCCAGCGAGAAGCCGTCATCGCGCCGCCGCTTGTCCATCCAGCGCCACATCCAGCACTTCGTCCAGATGCTCGACCAGCACAAAAGTTAGCTCGGTGCGCACATCGTCGGGCACATCATCCAGATCGTTTTCGTTTTTGCAGGGCAGGATGACTGTGTCCGCTCCCAAGCGATGCGCCGCCAGCACCTTGTCTTTGATGCCGCCCACCGGCAGCACCCGCCCGCTGAGCGTCAGTTCGCCGGTCATCGCGATATTGCTCTTGGCGGCTCGCCCGGTCAGCAGCGAAGCCAGCGCCACCGCCATGGTGATTCCCGCGCTGGGACCATCTTTGGGGACTGCTCCCGAAGGCGCATGCAAATGCACATCGAAGTCGCTATAAAAGGCGGGATCGAAGCCCAGCTGCTCGGCGCGCGAACGAGCAAAACTATAGGCAATCTTGGCGCTCTCTTGCATGACAGCGCCCAGCTGCCCCGTGTATTGGAAGCCTTTGCCACCTTTCATCTTGGTGGCTTCGATAAACAGCGCATCGCCACCCACCGGCGTCCAGGCGAGCCCGGTCGCCACGCCCGGCATATCGGCGCGGTCTTGCAATTCGCTGCGATAGCCGAAGCGCGTTTTGCCCAGCAGCTCTTTCAAATTGTCGGGCGCAATGCAGACTTTCTCGGTTGTGGCTTCGGCGATTTGGGTTACGACCTTCCGCGCAGCCTTGCCGATCTCGCGTTCCAGGTTGCGCACCCCGGCCTCGCGCGTGTAGTCGCGGATGATCTGCAGCAGCGCCTCGTCTGTGAACTCGAGCTCATTGCGATGCAAACCATTTTCGCGGCGTTGGCGCGGCACCAGGTATTGCGCGGCAATCGCTTGTTTCTCGCGTTCGGTATAGCCACTCAACTGGATGATCTCCATGCGGTCGCGCAGGGGACGCGGGATGGTATCCAGCGCGTTGGCAGTGGTGATGAACATGCAGTCGCTGAGGTCAAAAGCCACATCCAGATAATGATCGCGGAATTCGGCATTTTGTTCGGGGTCCAGCACTTCCAACAGCGCCGAGCCAGGATCGCCGCGGAAGTCGCGCCCCAGTTTGTCGATCTCGTCCAGCATGATTAACGGATTGCGAGATTGGGCGCGGCGGATGGCCTGGATGATGCGCCCGGGCATCGCGCCGATGTATGTACGGCGAAAACCGCGGATCTCGGCTTCGTCGCGGATGCCGCCCAGACTCATGCGGATGAATTCGCGGCCCATGGCGCGGGCGATTGACGCGCCCAGCGAAGTCTTGCCGACGCCGGGCGGACCGACAAAGAGCAGTATCGCGCCCGAGCGATCGCGCCGTACCGGGTCGAAGCCAGCGCCGGCGGCGAATTCTTCTTCGCGCTCGGCCCGCAGTTTGCGCACAGCCAGGAATTCGAGGATGCGCTCTTTGACGTCGCGCAAGCCATAGTGGTCTTCGTCCAGGATTTCGCGCGCGATGCCGATGTCGAGCTTGTCTTCGGTGCGTTCGTTCCAGGGCAGGCTGCAGATCCAGTCCAGGTAGGTGCGGATGACGCCGTATTCGGCGGCCGCCACTGACAGCTTGGACAGGCGGCTCAATTCGCGCTCGGCTTCTCGGCGCGCTTCTTCCGGCATATTGGCGGCTTCGATCAGTTCGCGGAAGCGCTCGACTTCCTGTTGATCGTCATCTTCTTCCAGCTCGCGCTGGATTGCCTTCATTTGCTCGCGCAAGTAATAATCGCGCTGCGTCTTCTCCATCTCTTGCTGCGCGTCTTCCTGGATCTTGCGCCCCAGCGACAGCACATCGTATTCCTTGCTCAGCAACTGCAGCAGGTGGCGGATTTTGTCGCCGGCGTTGTTCATCTCCAGCAGGCGCTGCGCGTCGTCGGTCTCAATGCGGACGGAGGTGGCGATGGAATAGACCAGTTGCAGCGGGTCTTCGACATTGATGGCGTTGTTGACCAATTCCTGCGGGATGCTGGGCACCAGCTCAGCCAGCGCGCTGAAGCGATCGACCACGCTGCGCACCATGGCTTCCATCTCAATATCGTCGGCGAAGACCACTTCGTCTTCCGGGATGCGCGTCACGCGGGCTTTGAGATAAGGCGACGTCTCGATGAATTCGTCTATCTGAATCCGCTGCAGGCCCTGGATCAGCAAGCGCACCGTGCCGTCAGGCGTGCGGAACAGGCGATGAATGGCGGCCAGCGTGCCGATCGTCCGCACCTGGTCGGGGCCCGGGGCGCTCGCGCTGGGGTCCTTTGAAGCGACCAAGCCAACCATGCGATTGCCGGCCACGACATCGTCGACGAGCTGGATGCTGCGCTCCTGGCCGACGGTCAGGGGAATGGCGGTCTGCGGATAGACGACCAATCCGCGCAGGGGCAGGATCGGCAATTCTTCCGGCAGGTCTATCGCCTCGCCCTCGTCTTCCAGTTCTTCGGTGAGCGTGAAATTGATGCTGTCTTGCGGCGCGTCCATATCGCTAAGAATCACTTCCCAATAGGTCATGGATGTTGTTCCTCGGCGTACCTTGCGGGAGAACCGACCACAGGCGCGCTTGCCGGCGCTTTGCGCCCGACCTTGGCGGCAAATCTGTCGCCGCGCGGATTCGCAAACTTCTAATCGGCTGCTCACCTTACTTTACATATAGACGCGTAAAAATGATATCAGCGTTCTCCTGGCGCGGAGATTTTTGATACGATTCTAAGACTTGCGCCTGGGGCCGGCATTTGCTTGGACTTCTAATTTGCCCCTTTCGCGGGCATGAATACAATGAATACACGGGAGATTGTTGGCTGTAAAGGAAGACTGCGACATGACCGAAACCAGTGGCAGACCGCTGAAGCGAAAGACGGGGCGAGCGCGGGACCGTAATCTGGCGCGGCAGCAGCGGCGCAAGGCGAAGAACGACAGCCGCGCCGGCGGCAGCGATCACGCCTTCTTTCGCAGACACTTTCCATCTTATGACGAGACCAGGATTTCGCATCGCGCGCTGGCCTGGTTATTCTCCAGTCGCTCGCCGGTCGCCAAGATTACGACGCTGGTGGCGATATGCGTGCTGATCTTTTTCATTGGCAGTTCTGTACTCTCCGAGCGGATCTTCCCCAATATCTACGCTATGGGGCTGCCGGTCAGTGATTTGACGCCGCTCGAGGCGGAAGCCGTCATCAATGACTACTGGAATACGCAGCTCAGCATTGATATCAGAGTGGACGGCGAGCATGTGGAATGGGTGAGCCCGGACGAGCTCGGCCTGACGGTTGACGCCGAAGCGATGGCGGAAGACGCCAAAGCGGCCGGTTTCGCCGGCATTCCTTTTGGTTATGACGTTGCTCCCATCGTGTCCGTATCCCACAGCCGCGCCCAAAGCGTGCTGCTTGACTTGACCGAGTCCATCTATGTGCAGCAGTACGAAGCCGGCTACAAGTGGTCGGGCGGGCGCTTGATCACCGTGCCGGGCCGGCGCGGCCGACACCTGGATGTAAAGAACAGCCTGGAAAGCTTGAAAGAGAGCGCGGCCGACGTGGTCCTGGAGCGGCGTTTGAATTTGCAGACGATTCAACTCAGCCCGACCGTGCTCGACAGCGCGCCGTTTCTGGATGAGGCGCTGGCATTCTTGAACGAGGGCATCCGTTTGAAGGGCTACGACCCCTTCAGGAACGACATGATGTCTTTCAGCGTGAATCAGCAGACGGCGGCCGAATGGCTGATAGCGGGCGTAAACGGCTTGTCGGTGCGCCAAGAAGCCTTCGGACAATTTGTTGACGATCAGAACGAGATTTTGATCCAGGGCGGGCGGTATATCGACAAACTGCGGGCGACCAAGACCCTGCAGGCGGCGCTAATCTCCCGCGCTCCGGAAGTGATTTTGCGCTTGAATTATTTGCCCGAAGAGTATCAAATCATCCGCAAAGACACCGGCTATCGCATTGGCCGCAAGCGCGGGATTCCCTATGAATTGATTCGGGACGCCAATCCGACAATCGATTGGAACAACTTGGTGGTCGGGCAGTCGGTGCAGATACCGTCGCGCGATATCATGATCCCGGAAGATCCGGTCCCGAACAAACGCATCATCGTCGACCTCGACTCGCAGTGGCTGGTTGGCTTTGAGAATGGCGAGCTGATATTCGACTGGGGCATTTCCTCCGGGCGCGAAGAAGCGCCGACCTATCCGGGCATCTTCCAGATATTGACCCATGACGAGAAAGCCTTCGGCGGCAGCTTTGCGCTCTGCAACGAGGCGGGCACCAACTGCAATCAATGGGAAATGGCCTGGTTTATGGGCATTTACGAAGTCTTGCCGGGACTAATGAACGGCTTCCATGGCGCCGTGCTGCTGCCAAACGGCGGCTATCTGGGCGGCGGCGGTGTCTACGAACCCTCGACCTTCGGCTGCATCATGTCGGTTGATTCCTGGGCGAAACAGCTCTATGAATGGGCTGAGATTGGCACCATGGTCGAAATCATCTCGGAAGAGTTTGCGCCGGAAAGTGACCTGGCCAAATTCGCCAAAGAATATATCGGCAGCGTCGACACCAATTATCGGCCGATCTCCGCCTGAGCAGCGGAGCGAGCCGCTTTGGTCTTGCTTCCGCTTAGGCCGCCCTTCCATGCTTTCCAGGCCTGGCATGAAGCTTGGCGGCGAGTTGAGTTGCGCGCTATTGCTGAGGCGCCTGGGGCGCGTCAGCTCGCATTGCTGGTTTAATCCGCCAGGCGCCCGCGCAAGTGGGCATTTAGTTTTGGCCGGGCTCGGGTACAATCTGAAGCGGTTGGCTATTGGGTTCCAGGCAGTATATGAGCAGAGCATACGGTACATGGGAAAGCGCGATTGATGGCGCGTCTATCGCCAGCGGCGTCAGCCTGCGCGATGTGCAGTGGAATGACAGCGACGACACAGTGGTATGGTGGGAGAGCCGCGGCAAGCTAGGCGTTCTGCTGGCGCAGACCGGCGTTGACGCGCCGCGTGACCTGACGGATCGGCGTCTCAATGTGTCGGGCCGCGTCGGTTATGGCGGGGGCGCGTTCACGGTCGGCGGCGGCAAGGTTGTTTTCGCCGCTGAGGGCCGGCTCTACAGCCAGTCGCTGGCCGGCGGCGCGGCGCGGGCCATCACGCCCAAATTCGGCAATTACGCCTCGCCGGCGCTTGCCGCGGATGGCCGCTGGGTAGTCTGCGTACATAATTATGAAGGCTTTGACGGCATCGTTTTGGTGGATGCCGACGGCGAAGCGTTTCCTCGGAAACTGGCTTATGGCACGGATTTTGTCATGCAGCCGACCTGGCATCCGTCCGGCGACCACCTGGCCTTCGTGGCCTGGAATCATCCGCAGATGCCCTGGAATGGCAGCGAACTGCGGATAGCGGCGCTGGCAACGGAGGCCTCGGGCAGTCCTTACGCGCAGAACATCCTCACCCTGACCGGCGATACTGAGACGGCGATATTCCAGCCGGAATTCTCGCCTGACGGCCGTTACCTGGCTTACATCAGCGACGCCAGCGGCTGGAGCCAGCTCTACGTCTACGACCTGGAAGCGCAAGCGCACCGCCAACTGACGACGGTCGCAGCCGAGCACGGCACACCGGCCTGGGCGCAGGGCTTGCGCACCTACGGCTGGAGCGGCGAGGGAGACTCGCTGGTCTGCATTGAAAACAGTCGCGGATTCTGTACGCTGAAACGCGTTGAGGTCGAAAGCGGGGAAAGCGCCAGTATTGCCGGCTGGGAAGTCTACAGCGACCTGGAGCAGGTGGCTGTATCGCCGAGAAGCGGCGCAGTGGCCGCGATCGCGTCTTCGTCGTTGATTCCGCCGCGCATCGTCTCGATTGACAGGCAGGGGCGAGCTTTGACGCATCGACGGCGCGGCGCTGAAAATCTGCCGGCCGATGAGCAGTCCCCGGCTCAACCGATCACCTGGACCTGCGATGATGGCGAGCAGGCGCATGGTCTGTTTTATCCGCCCGCGCTTAAGGACGAAATGCCTGCGGGCGCGCCGCCGTTGATCGTCAACGTGCATGGCGGCCCCACATCGCAGCGCCGCGCCGGCTACTACAGCGAAGCGCAATTCTTCACCACGCGCGGCTATGCCGTGCTGCAGGTCAACCACCGCGGCAGCACCGGCTACGGCAAAGCCTATATGAATCGGCATCGCGGCAACTGGGGCACATACGATGTCACGGATTCTATCGCGGGCGTCAAGCATCTGGCTGAGGCCGGTCAAGTCGACAGCGAAAAAGCGGTCATCATGGGCGGCAGCGCCGGCGGCTTCACGGTGCTGCAATCGCTGGTGGAGCATCCCGGCTTTTACCGCGCGGGGATTTGCTCCTACGGCGTATCGAATCAGTTCGGCTTGTTGATGGACACGCACAAATTCGAAGAACGCTACACCTACTGGCTGCTGGGCGAATTGCCGGAAGCGGCCGCGGTCTATCGCGAGCGCTCGCCGATATTTCATGCCGACAAAATCGTCGACCCGATCATCGTTTTTCAAGGCACTGACGATGTGGTTGTGCCGCAAGATCAATCGGATACCATTGTCGCTTCGCTGAGACGCCGCGGCATCCCGCATGAATACCATCTCTTTGAAGGCGAGGGACACGGCTGGCGCATGCCAGAGACCATCGAAACATACTACAGCAAGATTGAACGCTTCTTGCTGCAGCACGTCATTTATGCTTGATCGCTTTCAGCAGATGCCCCAGCGAGAGCTTTCAACACCCGGTTATTGCAGCGCTGCTGATTCCAGCGTAGGGAATCGATTCGATGATTGAACAGGCGCTGCTGTTGATCGCGGGGCTGGCGGGATTGTTCTACGGCGGCAACTGGCTGGTGCGCGGCGCCTCCAATTTGGCGCTGTCCTTCGGCGTTTCAGTTTTAATCATCGCCCTGACCTTTGTCGCCATCGGCACCTCAATGCCGGAATTGCTGGTGAGCCTGCAGGCGGCGATGGCGGGTAAAAGCGATCTGGCTGTGGGCAATGTCATCGGCTCGAATATCGCCAATATCGGCTTGATCCTGGGCGCGACTGGCTTGATCGCCCCGATCAGCGTCAAAGCGATTCTGCTGCGGCGCGAAATCCCGATCATGATCCTGGTGTCGGTATTGGCTTATCTCGTGACGCTGGACGGCCGCATCAGCCGGCTGGACGGCGCCATCCTGCTGCTGTCGTTCGCTGCTTTTAACCTGCTCTTCTACTGGCTGGCGCGGCGCGAAGCCGAGACGCAAGAGCGCCTGCTGTCGGAGTTGGAAGACAGCCCGGACGAGCAACTTAGCCGCCGGCGCGAGCTCTTGTTTCTTTTTGGCGGCGTTGTCGCGCTGGTCTTGGGCTCGCGCCTGATGGTCGAGGGGGCGGTAAATTTGGCGCGCCTGTTTGGCATCAGCGAATTGGTGATCGCCATAACACTGGTGGCTTTTGGCACCTCGCTGCCTGAGTTGGCGGCGTCGCTGTCGGCGGCTTATCATCGCGAGACGGATCTGGCGATCGGCAATGTAGTCGGCTCGAACATCGCTAATCTGCTGCTCATCCTGGGTGTGACCGCCGTCGTGCAGCCCATAGCTGTGGATCGGGGCGAGGTTCAATTCGAGTTCATGGTTATGATCGCTTTTGCTGTGCTGCTCATTCCCTTCATGCGCCATCAGCGGCTGGGGCGGCGGGGGGCGGCGCTATTCCTGGGCGCCTATATTGCTTTCGTGATTTACAGCATCGCCGGCGGCGCGCCCGAGCTGGCATGGCTGCGCTGATTTTGAGGGCGCGCGGACAGAGGGAATTGAAATGCTTGCCACAGAGGACACAGAGGACACAGAGTAAAGCCATTTAGTGATTGTCTGCCAGCGACAGTGTTTATATGACGGATAATGGCATTGAGTAGCGAGTAGCTAGCACCAAGACAAAATCCTCTGTGCCGGCGGGCAGTGTCTACGCGCCCCTCTGTCTAGACTCATATTCCTCTGTGCTAAAAGAAAAGTTTCTTGAGACGAGATTTGCATGACTTACTATTGTTTACTGAGTTCAGGAGCGGGCGCCAAGATGCGACCCGTGAAGGGAATGCGTTGACATGACGACATTGCCGCCGGTTGAGCGCTTCACCAGCAGCAGCGGCGTAGACATCTACCGCTTGCCGATGTTGCTATTCCCCAAGGACTTCACCGGCCACGCCTTCGTCCTGGACGGCGCGGGACCCTTGACGCTGGTGGATACCGGTTCGGGCATGGGGCGCAGCAATGAAGACCTGCTGAGCGGCTTCCGGCAGATCGGCGAGCGCTACGGCAAGTCCTACACGCTGGGGGACATTGAGCGCATCATCATCACGCATGGTCATATTGATCACTTCGGCGGCTTGGCTTTTGTCCTGGATCAAACGGACGCGGCCGTCGGCATCCACGAATTGGACCTGCGGGTGCTCACCAATTACGAAGAACGAGTCATTGTGGCCACCAAGGCGCTGGGCATCTATTTCGACCGGGCCGGCATCGAACCGTCGCAGCGGGAGGCGCTGTTCGCGATGTATGGATTCGCCAAGAAGCATGTCACCTCCATTGATGTCGATTTCAGCATCGGCGACGAAGAGGTCATGGACGGGCTGGAGTTCATCCACAGTCCCGGCCACTGCCCCGGGCAGGTTTGCATCCGGCTGGGCAATATCCTGCTGAGCGCCGACCATGTGTTGTCGAGGACGACGCCGCACCAATCGCCGGAGAGCATCACTCATTATATGGGGCTGGGTCATTATGCGGATTCGCTGCGCAAGCTGCTGCGCTTCGAGGGTATTGAGCTGGCCCTGGGCAGCCACGAAGACGCGATACATGATCTATACGGGCGCGTCAACGCTATCCGCGCCAGCCACAATCGCAAGCTGGATCGCATCCGCAAGATCATGCGCGATCGGGGCGCTCCCATGACCATTGCCGAGATAACCCAGGCGATGTACCCGGACGTCGACGGCTATCATGTCTTGCTGGCGCTCGAAGAAGCGGGCGCGCATGTCGAATACCTGTATCAGCACGGGCATTTGTCAATCGCGAATTTGCAGGAGTTTGAAGCGCAGCCGAATCCGGCCGTCTTGTATGAATTGCAGGTCTGAGTGCCCGCCGGCACAGAGGGTTTTGTATTGGTTCTATATACTCGCATTCAATGCCATTATCCATCTTATGAACACTGTCGTTGGCAGACAATCACTGAAAGGCTTTACTCGGTGTCCTCTGTGGTAAGCATTTGCATGACTTACTCGCAATTACTTCTGTGTCTCTGTGGTGAATCAACCTGTGCCAAGCTCGGCTTTCAGGGAATATCCACCAAGGTAGACACTC
>JAJDZQ010000062.1 GCA_022824565.1 Anaerolineae bacterium
CCCCCCGTCGGCTCGGGGGGAGGGATGCGGACGCGTTTTTATCGAGATGTGTTGTGGCGACGAATCTCCGTTAGTCCCCCGACCCGTCAAACGAATCGGGGGGAGAAAACAGCCTACATGTCAAATAGATCCGCGATATCCAGCTCGAGCAGCTCGAGCGCGACCGCCGCGTCTTCCTCGCCGGTCAAGATAGAGTGGATGGCATTGAAGTAGAGCGTCGAAACCGCGTTGTAACGGTCCTTCGAGAAGTTCGATGGACGCGCCGTTGTGACCTCTGCCAGGTCGGGACGGATGAAGGGCATGGCTTCGATGAGTTCCGGGTCGCTGTACAATTCGACCGCGCCAGGCGGGTTGGAAGTGAAGACGGCGAAGTCTTTCTGGCTCTCGACGCTGGTCAAGAAGATGGCGAAGGCCGCCGCCGCTTCTGGATGTTCGCTGTACTTGGAAACGCCGATATGCCAGCCGCCCAGGGTCGATGCGCCCATGCCGCTGTCGCCAGCCGGCAGCGCTGCCACATCAAAAGCCGGAATGTCGTCGCTGGCCTGGCTGCGCGAATAGGCGTAGGGCCAATTGCGCATGAAAGCTGCGTTGCCCGCATGCCAGACAGCGCGCGAATCTTCTTCCTGATAGCCGACAACGCCCGGCGGGCTGATCGTGCCCACCCAGCCGGCTGCCTGCTCATAGATCTCTACGGCGGCATCGCTGAGCGCGCTGATGGTGCCATCGCTCTGCAAGAAGTTCTCGCCAGTGGCGGATACATGCCATTCCAGCGCATCGCAGGTCAAGCCTTCGTAGGCATTGCCTTGCCAGACAAAGCCCCAGAATTCATCGTTGCCTTCGGCGCGTTCGCCAGCTTGGATCGCCGCAGCCATTTCTTCCAGTTCGTCCCAGGTGGCCGGCGGTCCAGCGTAGCCATACTTTTCGACCAGGTCAGTGCGATAGTAGAGCATGCCGAAGCCGATGCGCAGCGGCAGCGCGACCAGGCGACCGTCGATGGTGTTGTTGTCGATCAGCGCAGGCATTTGCGCGTCGATATGCGCTTGCGGCGCGATGCCATTCAGGTCGATCAAATGCTCTGCCAATTGCCCGGGCCAGATCACATCGACGCGAATGACATCCAGGTCGCTGCTTTCTGCCTCGAAGGCAGTCAGGTAGAAGGCGATCAGGTCAGTGACATTGGCGGCGCCATCGTTGCGCTCGACCGTGATATTGGGGCAGACTTCATTGAAGCGGCTGATGATGCGGTCTTCCGCCTCGGGATAGTTGCCAACTGGGTCGCCAAAGAACTTGATGGTGACAGCTTCGTCGGTGCCACAGTCAAATTCATGGCCATCGGCCAGCGCCACGCCAGCCGGGACCGTCAAAGCCAACACGAGTAATACGAGCAAGAGCTTACGCATGAGAATGTCCTTTCGCTTGGGTAGTCGGTGTGGAAAATGAATTGATACACGCTGCGGGTTGTGCATAAGTCCTCCTTTTTCTCTGCCAGGTGCAGATGTCCGAGAAATATAACGCATCTGCGAACAAGTCTGCCACAACTTGTCTAGATTCCGTTTGTTCTTATGCTACTGAATAGTCTGTACAGACCTTTTGTATTGCCATTCATCTGCGCTTGTGCCTACAATAGCGCCCCGACTCACACACGAGGCAGCGTAATGAGCCCCCCAGCCTGGCGCATCATCCGTGATATCGACCTGGCGCGCGAAAGCCTGCTCAAACGCCGCTCCTTGCGCGATATCGAACTGCCGCAAACGATGCTGCAGCGCACTGCATCGCTATTTGGCGAGCCGATCGCGCCTGATGAAGCGGTGCGCCGCATCATCGCCAGCGTCCGACAACATGGCGACAACGCCCTGCTGGGGTGGAATCGAAAGCTCGATAGCAACAACAATCCAGATTTGCAAGTTCCGCCCGAGCAACTGCAAGCGGCGCTGGATTCCATCCCGGCCGACTTGCGCGCATCCCTGCAAACAGCCGCCCGGCGCATCCGCGACTTTCATCGGCAACAACCCCTGCAAAGCTGGATCGACAGCGGCGAGCATGGCACGTTGGGGCAGTTGATCCGGCCCGTCGACTCGGTCGGTGTCTATGTGCCCGGCGGCAGCGCTCCCCTGCCCTCGTCCTTGCTGATGAGCGTCATCCCGGCGCAGATAGCAGGCGTGCCAGACATCGCAGTCTGTACGCCACCCGGCAGTGGCGGCAGCGATATTCACCCGGTCATCCTGGCGGCTGCGGCAGTGGCGGGCATCGAGCGCGTGTATCGGGTCGGTGGCGCGCAAGCGATCGCGGCAATGGCGTATGGCACACAGACCATCCCGCGCGTGGCCAGCATCGTTGGCGCTGGCAATCTCTTCGTCACTTTGGCAAAGCAGCAGGTGTATGGCGATGTCGGCATCGATGGCTTGCTGGGTCCCACCGAAACACTCGTCATCGCCGATGAATATGCCGATCCGCGGCTGGCGGCGGCCGACTTGCTGGCGCAGGCCGAGCACGACTTGCTGGCTTCGGCGATTTTGTTGACACCCAGCGAAAAACTGGCGCGCGCGGTCGGCGCAGAAATCGACCGGCAGCTGGAATCGCTGGGACGCCGCGAACTTATCCTGGAAGCGCTGGGTAACAACAGCGGCTGCGTCATCACTGCCGACCTCCCGCAAGCTTTCCAGCTGGCCAATGACTATGCTGCCGAGCACCTCTGTCTGCTGGTGGATGATGCCTGGTCGTGGCTGGGGCAGGTGCGCAATGCCGGCGGCGTCTTCTTGGGCGAACATTCTTACGAAGTGCTGGGCGATTATGTAGCTGGTCCCAGCCATGTCATGCCCACCGGTGGCACAGCGCGTTTTGCCTCGCCTTTGAATGTGCTGAACTTCGTCAAAATCACCAGTTTGATCGCGCTGGACAAAAGCGCCGCCCGCCAACTCAGCGTCCCGGCACAAGTGCTCGCCCGCGCCGAGTCGCTGGATGCCCACGCCGCCGCCGCCCGCCTGCGCGCCAGCGGAGACACGCCATGAGCGACCACCTGCGCATCCGCCGCGATATCGCTGCCATGAGCGCCTATACGCCAACCACTTCGCTGGAGGTCTTCGCCCGGCGGCTCGGACAAAGCGCCGAGGCGCTCATCAAGCTGGACGCCAACGAAAATCCTTTTGGTCCCTCGCCGCGCGTGCACGAAGCGCTGGCACAACTGGCTGGCGCGCACATCTATCCCGACCCCGCATCCGGGCAGCTGCGTTCGCTGCTGGCGGGCTATTGCGGCGCGCCCGCCCAACAAATCCTGTGTGGCGCCGGCGCCGATGAGCTGATCGAACTCATCTTGCAGCTATTTATCGAGCCAGGCGACTGCATCATCAACACGCCACCCACCTTCGCCATGTACAGCTTTGATGCGCCACTCTACCACGCCCGCGCCATCGATGTCCCCCGGCGGGATGACTTCTCGCTGGATGTGCAAGCAATTGAACGCGCCGTGAAGCAACATAGCCCAAAACTGGTCTTTTTGTGTTCGCCCAATAATCCCAGCGGCAATCTTATCCCGCCCGCGCAACTCGAACAGCTGCTGGCGCTGCCGACCGTGCTGGTGCTTGACGAGGCCTATATTGAATTCGCAGAAGCCGACAGCCTCGCCGAGCAAGTCGGAACGCGCGAAAACCTGATCGTCCTGCGCACCTTGAGCAAGTGGGCGGGCTTGGCGGGCTTGCGGCTGGGCTATGGCATCTTCCCGCCAGCGCTGATGCCACATTTGTGGAAGATCAAGCAGCCCTACAATGTCAATGTCGCGGCAGATGTGGCCGGACAAGCCTCGCTGCATGACATCAACTTGCTGCGCGCCCGCGTCGCCGAGCTGGTGCAGCAGCGCAAACGGCTGGAATCCGCGCTGGCAGCCTGGCCATTCCTGTGTCCCTATCCCTCGCAAGCCAATTTTGTGCTTTGTCGCGTACAAGGCAGGCCCGCCGCACAGCTGCGCGACCAACTGGCGCAGGCTGGCATCATCGTGCGCCATTATGACAAGCCGCGCCTGCGCGACCACATCCGCATCAGCGCCGGCACAGCGCCACAAATGGACCGGTTGCTAGAGGCGCTGGCCAACAGCGCGCAATTCGTCTAACCGGGAATTCGCGGCACATTGTCTTCACCAGCCAGCGCTGCCGAAGTCGCGCATTTTTGCCCGTCAACACATCCGCAATATCGGCTAGTCGTCGCCTCGCCCCTGGGACCAATCCGCTATGTTCTCTGTGATAGCCTGGCGATTATGCTATACTCGGCGCGCAAACGAAGGATGCGACCCATGACCCCGCGCAGCGCCGAGATCCAACGCGACACCAAAGAAACCAGCATCAGGCTGCGGCTGGACCTGGATGGCGGGGGAATTGCCGAGATCGAAACGGGCATCGGTTTCTACAACCATATGCTGGAGCATATCGCGCTGCATGGCAAGTTCGACCTGCAAGTGGCGGCGCAAGGCGATCTGCACATCGACGCCCATCACACCATAGAAGATGTCGCCATTTGTTTGGGGCGGGCAATCGACGCAGCCCTGGGCGGTCGCAGCGGCATCCAGCGCATGGGCAGCGCTTATGTGCCGATGGACGAGGCGCTGGCGCGCGTGGTCATCGACCTCAGTGGACGCCCCTATGCCGTCATTCAAGCCGACTTTCAAACGCCACTCATGGGGCAGATGCCCACCGACCTGGTCATTCACGCGCTGGAGACGATCGCGGCGCAGGCCAAGATGAACCTGCATGCGGCTGTCATCTATGGACGCAACGACCACCATAAAGCCGAAGCGCTATTCAAGGCTTTTGGACGCGCCCTGGCCCAGGCAGTCGCCATCGACAGCGAGCGCATCGGCATCCCCAGCAGCAAAGGCACGCTCACGGAGTAAACAGCCATGCAGGAATTCGTCGACTTCGCCACGCAGCTCGCCCGAGCCAGCGGCGAGCTAATCATGCGCTACTTCCGCAGCGATATCGCCGTCGAAACCAAAGCCGACCAATCGCCCGTCACAATCGCCGATCAACGCGCCGAAGAACTCATGCGCGAGTTGATTATGAAAAACTACCCCGACCACGGCATCATTGGCGAAGAATTTGGCGAGCACAATGCCGAAGCCGAATACCAATGGGTGCTCGACCCAATTGACGGCACGAAGTCATTCGTCAGCGGCACCTTCTTGTTTGGCACATTGATCGGCTTGCTGCGCGGGGGGCAACCTGTCATCGGGGCGATTCATCATCCCGTCACATCCCACTTGCTGGTCGGCGATTGCGCAGAGGCGCGCTTGAATGGCGAGCTTGTGCGCGTGCGAGAGACGAAGAAACTGGGCGAGGCTGTGCTCTGCTATACCGATTACATCGATGTCGTCAAATATAAAAATGGCATCGCCTTCCAGCAGTTACTGGGCAAAACGCGCTTCAACCGCAGTTGGGGCGATTGTCATGGCTACTTCCTGGTGGCAACTGGCTATGCCGATATCATGCTCGATCCTGTAATGAACTTGTGGGACATCGTCGCGCTGGTGCCGGTTATCGAAGGTGCCGGCGGGAAAATCACCGCTTGGCAAGGCGGAGCGCCTCTAAGCGGCGACGGCATCATCGCCAGCAACGGCTTCTTGCACGACCAGGTATTGCGCACGTTGATCGCCAGCAGGAGCGCCGGGCATGCCGAAGATTGAGCGCATCTACCTCATCAGCCACACCCACACGGATATCGGCTATACCGACCATCAAGACACAGTCGGCCGGCAGCATCTCGGTTTCATCGACGCCGCCATCGAGCTGGCAGAAGCCACCGCCCATTACCCTGCCGAAGCGCAGTACAAGTGGACTTGCGAAGTCAGCTCCTTTGTCGAGCGCTACTTCCAGCAACGTCCACCGCGCCAGGTCGACCGCTTCCTGGCTTTGCACAAACGCGGCCAGCTGGCTGTGGCCGGCATGCAATATCACTGGACGCCCCTGCTTTCTGTCGCGGGCATGCTGCGCTCGTTGCTGCCGGTGCGGCGTCTGCGCGCTGACTATGGGCTGACTATCCGCTCTGCCATGCAATGCGATGTCAACGGCGTCGCCTGGCTGTGGGCAGACCTGCTGCCGGCCATCGGCATCGACACACTGACCATGTCCATCAATATGCACCGCGGCGCGCGCCCCAGCCCCGACCTGAACGCTTTTTGGTGGCACGGTCCTGCCGCGGGCCGTCTGCTCACTTTTAATGGTCCGCATTATCTCTATGGCATCTTCCGCTATGGCTTGAGCGATATGAACTTCGTCGATGAGCTGCTGCCGGCGCAGATCGCCCAGTTGGAAGCGCGCGACGATTATCCTTACAACTTCCTCTACGCCCAGATCACCCATCCAGCCCGCGTTGACAACGGGCCTCCCCTGGCGCATATGGCCGATTTCACGCGTGACTGGAATGCCGCGGGCCGCCAACCGCCTATCATCTTCACCACCATCGACGGCTTCGCCCAGATGCTACACGACGACTATGGCGAAACGCTCTGCGACTGGCGCGGCGACTGGGCAGACTGGTGGGCGGATGGAGTCGGTTCGTCGATCTATGAAACCAGCCTCAACCGCGAAACCGAGCAACTGCTGCCTCTGTTGGACTTGCTGGCGACGCAAGTAGATGCTGCCGACCAGGCGCTCATTGACGAAGCCTATCATCTGGTCTCGCTATACGATGAACATACTTGGGGCGGTTTTGCCAGCATCCGCCGGCCGCATTCGCCATTTACGCGCGCCAGCTTCAATCGCAAAGCCAGCTATGCCTATGGCGGCTATGGCTTGACGCACGAGCTGCTGGCAGAAGCGGGCCGCGCCCTGGCATACAAGACGACTGGCGCAACGCCCGAAGGCCATACCTGGCGGCGCTGGGGGCAGTATATCAGCGCCAACCCCGCCGATGCCCCCGACAATTATCATTACCTGGCGCTGAATCCCTGCGGCTGGGAGCGGACAATCCGCTATCCGCTGCCGCCGGATATGGGTGGCGCCGCGCCACACGGCATGCTCGAGCAATTTCTCATCGGCAACTACCGCGAAGACCCGCCCCTGCTGGCCGACGCTGCCGCCGAGCAAATGCTGCAAGCCAGGCTGCCGGCCTTCAGCTACGAGGTTATCGAGCCCTCGCGCATTGCAGCCCCGGCCGACACCGCGATCGGCGCTGGCACATTGGAGAATCGCTGGTATCGCCTGCGCATCGACCCAGCAACTGGCGGCTTGTTGAGCTGGTACGACAAACAGCTGGAGCGCGAGCTGGTCGCTCAGGACGAAATCTGGACTTTTGGGCAATACATCTATGAGTGGGTCGACCATCCCGATGACCGCCGCGCCATCTTCGCCCTGGATTTCGACCGCGAAGACTTTGGCATCCGGCATACCGATACGCCCTTCCGCCGCAGCGGTCCCACATCGGTCGAGGTCTTGCCCGCGCAGAACTTGCCCGACCGCCTGGAAATCGAAGTTCGCCTGCGCGCCCGCGGAGCAAAAAGCATCTGCGCCCGCTTCAGCCTGCCCCACCAGAAAAAGGCGCTTTGCCTGGAGATGCTCATCGACAAAGAATTTGTCACCACTGCCGAAGCCGTCTATGTGCCTTTCCCGCTCAATCTCCAGCAGCACACCTTTCACCTCGACCTGAATGGCGTGCCCCTGCAGCCCGAGCGCGAACAACTGCCCGGTTCTTGCCGCGACTGGTATGGCATTCAGCGCTGGGCAGAAGCGGGCGATGCTGGCGCGTCGGTCACGCTTGCCCCCCTGGATTCGCCGCTGCTGCAGTTGGGCGGCATCACCACCGGGCGCTGGGCAAAAAAGCTGGATGCGCGGCGAGCCACTCTGGTTGCCTGGGCGCTGCACAATCATTGGGATACCAACTTCAAAGCCAGCCAAGGGCAAGCCATCTTGCAGCGCTATCACCTGACATCGGGAGCGAAATATGACCCGGCTGCCAGCACGCGCTTCGCCCTGGATGCCTGTTTGCCGCCGCTGCTGGTGCGGGTGCCGGGCGCAGAATTGGGCAGGCGCGGGACTTTCATGCAGCCACAGCCACAGGGCAAATGCGAATTGCACATCAAACGCGCCACCGATGGACGCGGGCTGATCGTGCAAGCCATGAATCTGGGCGGCGAAACAATCGAACAGCGGCTGTGCTTCCCCGAGCAGGCAATCGCCTCGGCCTGCCTCTGCGATCCAATCGAAAATGACGGCGCGCAACTGGAAGTTGTCGCTGATGGCATTGCGCTGGCGGTGCCAGGACGATCAATAGCCTGCGCCAGAGTGATCTTCGGCTAGACGCAAGCCCGCACCATACTGAATATCCTCGCCGCTGTGAAACTGATCAAGGTTTGCGCATTTTTTGACACAGAGGGCACAGAGAGCACAGAGGTATTTGTCACTCGGCGCACTTTTTCAAACTCGGTGAACTCAGGGGGTTCATTTTTCTTTCATTACCTGATTGGTCATACTGCTGCGGGCAACCAAATTGTTGCCTTCACAATAATAGGCGGTTCGGCGCGCTGCCATGTTACACTTGGACAATTCGGTTCAGTGGCAAGGTAAGGTCTATGCAGAGCTTTCGCGTTGCACTAATCGCGATTCTGCTGTTTGCATCTGTCGCCACGCTGGCAGAAAGCTACCAAATCCGCGTCAGATTTGCCGTGCGGCTGCGCGCGTCCCACAGCATGGACAGCCCGGTTGTGGCAAAGGCGCTGGCTGGCGATGTGCTGCAAGTCGTAGGACGGTTCAACCGCTGGCTACAAATCGACCGCAATGGCGAGACCGCCTGGCTGGCCGATTGGGTCGACTACACCCGCTTGGACCAAACCCCAGCCATCGCCCAACCCAATGCCAATCAGCAGCAACCATCCGGCATAGACAACTGCTGCTTTGTGGACCGGCAATGCCAAAGCCAGCGCGAATGGGTCGACGGTTATTGGGCATACCAGCGCTCCGAATGCCCGGTGCCGCAGCAGCAAGTTCCAGCCGCGCCAACCAGCCGACACCCCATGACGATCAATGGATCTTTCCTGTTTCATGACATCATAACGGAAGCGCTCGATGCCCTGCGCGACCGAGCGCCTCAATGGTATGCCTATGTAACCAGCAACTTGCACACGGTCAATGAGAGCCAACCGGGCGACAGTCATGCTAGCCCTGCGGGTGTCTGCGGCTTGCGACCCTATAGCCTGAACCCGTACTTTTTACATGATTGGAATGTGTACAGCTATGTGACTTCGCTCGTGCACTACGCCTGCCATTCTGAATATCGCTATGCTGGACGACCGTACAATGGCTATACCAAGGTGAATGAAGAGGCGGATTGCGTTGCGAAAGACAATGCCGCGGTAGACCTGGTCGCCGCGAATCAACCAGCCGGCACCTTCGGTTCTGTGGTTGGCATATCCCATTGCGACGGCGACTTGACAAACTCTCACCATTGCCGATGGGTTCGCGAAAACTGCGAATGGGGACCCAACATGACACTGCTGGATTGCCCGGCGGCCGGTCTAATCACCGAAACGCTGGAAGAGCGGCTTGATAGACAGCGAAACCTTCCTTGACTAGCTACTCCACATAGATGACAGAAAGAGAGTTAGAGAGTGCCAACATGCTACAAGGCAAAACAGCAATCGTAACCGGCGCGGCCGGCGACCTGGGAAATGCCATGGCGCGGCAACTGGCGGAAAACGGCGCGCATGTCGTCATGTGCGATATCGTCACGCGGGCAGAGGCGGCCGCAGCCATTGAGCGCGTCCAGGCGCATGACGCCGCGGTCGTATATGCCCAAGTCGATGTGCGCGAGCGCAACGCTGTCGATGCAGCCATCGCCGACCTGCCCCAAGTCGATATCGTCTGCGCCAACGCCGGTATCGTAGCAGCCCAGCCCTTCCTCGAGCTAAGCCAGGCCAACTGGCAGAACCACCTCGATATCAACCTGACCGGCTGCTTCAACATCTGCCAGGCGGCAGCGCGGAAGATGGTCGCTGCTGGCACGCGGGGCCGTCTCATCCTGACATCGAGTTGGGTCGGGTCGATTCCCTGGCCAGAGATAACGGCGTACTCCGTCAGCAAAGCCGGTGTCAACATGTTGGTGAAGCAGATGGCGCGCGAGCTGGCGGCGCATGGCATCCTGGTCAACGCGGTGGCGCCAGGCATCGTGGACGCGGGCCTGGCCGGAAGGCAATTGCGCGAAGAACCCCAATACGCCGCGCGAGTCGCCAAAGTCATCCCACTGGGCGCGCCCGGCACACCCGCAGAAATCGCCAGCGCCGTCGTCTACCTGGCCAGCCCGCAAACCAACTACATGACCGGCAGCATCCTGACCCTGGATGGCGGCTGCTCGCTCTTCCAATTCGATGCCTGACACCGCCTACGCCGACTATCAGCTGTATTACGGCGATATCCACAACCATTGCAACCTGAGCTATGGCGCAGGCAGCCTGGCGGATGCGCTTCACAACGCGCGCCTGCAGCTGGATTTCGCCAGTGTGACCTTGCACGGGCACTGGGACGATATGCCGCAAGACGATCCGCGACTTGGCTACCTAGTCGACTATCATCGGCAGGGCTTCGAACGAGCGCGCGCAAGCTGGGCGGATTACTTGCAAGCCACAGACGCCGCCAACCGCGCTGGCGAATTCGTCACTTTCCCCAGCTTCGAGTGGCATTCCCTGCGCTATGGCGACCACTGCATCCTGTTCCGCGATGTGGCCACGCCAGAGATCTTCCATGTCGCGCATGTAGAAGAACTCCGCCAGCGGCTGCGCAAACATCCTCACCCCAGCCTGCTCATCCCGCATCACATCGGCTATTTGCAGGGCTTCCGCGGCATCAATTGGGATGCGTATACAGCCGAGCTTTCGCCCGTGGTCGAGATCATGTCTTTTCATGGCGCAGGCGAACACAGCGATGCCGAGCCAGCTTATCTGCACGCCATGGGTCCACGAGACCAACGTAGCACAGCGCAATACGGGCTGGCGCAAGGCCATGTCTTCGGCTTCGTGGGCTCCAGCGATCATCACAGCGCCCACCCGGGCAGCTATGGATATGGGCAGGTGGCCGTCTGGGCGAAAAACCTGTCGCGAGCCGCTATCTGGGACGCGTTGCAAAGTCGGCGCTGTTATGCCATCACGGGCGACCGCATGGCGCTGGCTTTTTCACTCAACCACCAGCCCATGGGCAGCGTGATTCCATTCACCCACGACCGCCAAATCAGCGTGACTGTCGAGGGCGCGTCGGCGCTGGATAGCATCGAAGTCCTGCGCAACAACCGCGTCATCCATCGCGAGTCGCCGCCGGTCGCCAAGCACGATTACCGCCCCCCGCTGAAAATTCGCCTGGAGATGGGCTGGGGCGAGCTGGAGACGTTGACCGACTGGGATGTCGACTTGCGCATCGTCGCTGGCGAATTGCTGGGTATCGAGCCGCACCTGCGCGGGCACGATATCGGCATCCCCGTGATTGAAGACGCGACGCCCTGCGTACTCAGCCACCTGGATTATGCGGGCGGCAATCGACTGCATCTGCGCACGCAAACGCCACGCAACGCGACTGTGCGCAGCGCCGCCACACAAGCCATCACCCTCACCGTGAACGCCAGCGAGCATACCCGCATCCAGGCGCGCATCAATGGCATCGAAATCGACCTGCCCATGCGCGAGCTGCAAAAAGGCGCGCGCAGCTTCTATACCAGCGGCTTTGTTTCGCCCAGCTTCGTCTTTCAGCGCGCCCTGCCAAGAGCCGAATACACCCACAATGTCACCATCAGCGACCGCGGCAATGGCATGGGGCGCGACTGGTATTATGCGCGCGTACGACAGCGCAATGGGCAGTGGGCTTGGGCATCGCCGATTTGGGTGGAAAAAAATGAACCACCGAGTACACCGAGTTGAAAGAGTACACCGAGAGTTGGAAAACTCTGTGCCTCTGTGGCAATCAGCCAACAGATGCCAGCAGCGCCCGCACTTCAGCCAGTGGCGCGAGCGTCTGTGTTGTGCCCGCATATGTACAGCACACGCTGCCAGCCGCCACCCCCCAGCGCGCCGCTTCGGGCAAAGATAACCCAGCCTGCAAGCCATAGAGCAGCCCCGACTTGAATATATCGCCAGCGCCGGTGGTATCGAGGGCGTCCACAGTCGGCGGCATGATATGGCTGCGCGCGCCACTGTCATCGAAAATCGTCACAGTCGCGCTGCTGTCCGTCACGATCACAGCGCAATCTCCCGCCGCGCCCAGCTGCACCGCCAGGTCCAGCGGATCTATGGCGGGCGCTTTGCTGCGCGATACAGCCGCCGACATCACCAAGACATCAACAAACGGCAGCAGAGCATGATCGGCTCGATAAATGTCGTTGACCAGCACCGAAACGCCTCTTGCGCTCGCCAGCCGCGCCGCCTGCACACGCGGTTCGTCGGGACCAGACATATCCAGGTTGATCCATTCTATGCCAGCCAGCATGGCGTCTGAAACCGCCGTCATGCGCATGTCGTCCAGCCAGTGCGAGATGAAGCTGCGCTCGCCATCGGGCAAGACCAGGCATTGGCAGCGGGGAGTGCGGTAGCCGGCGTGCTCGGCGACAAAGCCCACATCCAGCAGCGGATAGCGCGCCAAGACTTCACGAACAGCCGCGCCCGGGGCATCCGCGCCCAGGTCGTGCCCAGCCAGGCGAATCGGCAATCCCCAATTCGTCAACCACAAGGCGCTATTGGCGGCCGCGCCACCCACATTCTCAAATTCGTCGATCACCCAAGCCGACAAGTCCCGCGTTGGCAAGCGATCCAAGGCGAGGTAGATATCGAGGTCGATTTCGCCATAGCAGAGGATGCGCGGAGAGTTCATGGCTGCACCGTGAATTTGTCGGCTATGCGTCATGGGCATTGCTCAGGCCAACCCCCACCCCAAACCCCTGCCCCATGAAGAGGGAAGGGCTTCTAATTGAATGATCGCAGCCAATTTTGGCATGGCTTTACCAAATAATACCAGCAATGTCCCCGAAATTGCTCGGTTGTAACTCCCCTTCCCTCTTGATGGGGGCAAGGGGCCGGGGGATGGGGGTGACAAATGGCGAATTCGCGCCGGTAGCGGACAGTCCCTACAAGTTACTTTCGTTGACAGCAGGGATTAAATTGGACTCACCTCGACTTCTTCACAGCCGATTCTGCCTTCTTCGCAGATTAGCGCGATCCCGCCGCCAGCAAAGCGCGCATCGGGATCCTCAGCTTTGACGACCAGAGCGCCATCAAGATAACCGCTCAAGGTATTGCCCTCGACCTTGAGCGCAAGCTGATGCGGATTCCCCAACGTCCAGCCGCCGGTGGCTTCAGCCAATACCGTATCCTCGCCTTCGAGCGTCGACACCAGGCGCGTATGCTCTTCATCGCAGAGCAAAGCGTAGTGGCGCTTCATGCCTTGCACGCGCGCGCCCAAACCGCCAGCCTTGCACATGTGCGGCGTCATGGTGGCGCTGACCTGATAATCGGTCCAATCGCGGCAGCCGTGCATCATCAGCCCCCGCCCTTCGTTCTGGATCAGCCGATAGGTTTCTGGATACCGATCGATGAAAACCATCTTGCCCTTGGCTGCATCCAGCCCGTTGACCCAGGCTTTCTTCCACATCATGCCGCGCAATTTGCGGTCCCAGCGGGTGAAATCGTGCGCGTGCGGGCGTTTCAGGCGGATGTTTGGCGCGCCGTCCCAAGTCAGCCAATCGAGATAGACGCGGCCGCTCGCGCCGCCATCGCCGTTGATTTGGATGCCAACATTGGCGATAGGATAGCCTTCGAGATCCGGCACTTGCCATTCCAGCTCAGCGGATTCGCCCGCGCCCAAATTCTCCGTTGCGCCGAGCAGCACATCCAAGCCGTCTTCATGATTGTAATGCTGCACATAGAGGCTCACATCGACGGCGCTGGCATTCGCGCTGTCAGCGAGTACACGGGCGCGGATCGTCTGGCCAGAATAGAGCTGTGGGCTGGCGAGCAGATTGTAACCAGG
Source organism: Anaerolineae bacterium (assembly GCA_022824565.1). Lineage (GTDB taxonomy): Bacteria > Chloroflexota > Anaerolineae > Aggregatilineales > Phototrophicaceae > UBA6055. The sequence continues at coordinate 13,980 of JAJDZQ010000062.1, forward strand.
ACCCTCGAAGTGCTCGGAAACGGCGGCCGAGGGCACAAAGGCAGCTGTGCCAACGCGTCCAACACGCCCAGGCGCCAGCGCAGCATAATCCAGCGCCAGCAGACGCTCGCCACGATTGCTGAGCTCGGGCGCCAGCCTGTTGCTGATGCCAACGACATCGCGCGCTTCGACCGAGTCGTCATTCATAAATCCTTGTACCGCGCCGGGCAGATCAAAGTGATAGCGAGCGCCAGCTTTTGGCGCGATGGGCGATTGGCCCTGCAGCGCGCGGCCCGTGTTGACCAGGCGAATGGTCTGCGTGACCGCATCGGTAATCGAATTGCCACCATCGGCGGTGGGGATATACAGGCGGTCGGCGACAGGACCGCGATAATCTGGACCGGTCGATAGCCCTGCCAACCCGTCCTTGATGCCCATCAAACAGCCGATATTGCCGCTGTTGCAGTCTGTGTCCCAGCCGCTGGTGTTGACGATCATCAGGGTGCGCTGGAAGTCGTCATCGCCATAGAGCAGCGACAGGATCATCAAGCCGTGGTTGGGTACCATGTGGCAGTTGCCGCCATAAATATGATAACCATAGCGCTCGGCCAACAATTCGCGCCCTTTACGCCAGTCTGGCTCTGCCGCATGCCATTCGCGAATATCGTTGATCATGGCGTAAATGATTGAATCATCTGGAATCACCGACAGGCCCGTGTCGATCAGCTTGTTAATATCGGGTTCGACGAAGGCTTGCGCTTCCATCGCTGCCAGGCATTGCGCGCCGAAAACCGCTTCTCCGCCATGGCTGACGCTGCCAGCCCGCCCCGCCAGATCCGCGGCGAATTCTGGATTGCCAGGGGCGACCAGCGCCCAGCCGTCAATGAAGATCTGGGCGCCGATCTGTTCGGCGACAACCTTGCCGTTAAGCTCAACCGAGCCGCTGAGCGGTGGCTCGTAACCATGCTTGAGCCGCAGGTAGGCTGTGTGCTCGGTGGAATTGCCCATGCCGCCCCACCAGAGAACAGTCTCCTCTTCAATGAGGTAGTTCAGCCAGGTCTGGCCGATTTGCGCCGGCGTAATCTCGGGGTCGTATCCATAATCTTCCAGCGCGCGGATGAAAGTGAATGTGCCAGAGATGTCGTCATCGGTGACGATCAGCGGGACATTCAGCTTGTCGTGCACATAATAGTTGATTTCGCCCAGGTGCTGCGTGATTGCTTCGTAAGACCAGCCTTCAAAGGGCCGACCCAGATATACGCCGATGAGCTTGCCCAGCACACCGGCATAGACGCGTTCCAGATAATCATTGGGCAGGGCCATACAATGCTCCTATACTCAGGGTTGAATTGCGATCAGGTCTTGATGCCGCCTTCGGCCAGACCCTCGATGAATTGCCGCTGCAATGCCAGGAAGAGCACCATCACCGGGAAAATGATGATGACAGCGCCGGCGCTGGTCAAGGCCCAATCCCGAGCGAAGCGATCGGTGAACTTGAAAAAACTGGTCGTAACCGGCGCGAAGTTCGGGTCGTGTATGAATGTCAACGCCAACGTGAACTCGTTCCAAACGCCCAGGCCGACGACCAAGCCCACAGTCAGAAAGCCCGGTTTCGTCAGGGGCAGCACGATGCGCGTCAACACCTGGAACTCGTTGGCGCCATCGACGCGCGCGGCATCTTCCAGTTCTCTGGGCAGGTCGATCATGTACGAGCGCAGCAGGAAAATGGTCAAGGGCGCGTTGCCAGCCACATAGATGATGATAAGCCCATGCATGGTGCCCAGCAGCTTTAATGTGCGAAACTGCACAAAGAGCGGCACGATATACATCCACACCGGGATGGTCGAGGCGACCAGGAAATAGAGCATCAACAAGTCGCTGCCGGGCGGTCGTTTGCGCGCCAGGGCATAGGCGGCCAAACCACCCAGCACCAACTCGGCGGCGATGGTGACAACGACATAAATGACGCTGTTGCGCATGGTGATGGCGAAGTTGCCCTGGTCCCAAGCGCGCTCATAATTGTCCAGGATCAAGCTGCCGGGCGGTCCCAAGGGATTGCTGCCAATCTCGGAGTTGGACTTGAAGGAGTTGAATGCCAAGACCAACAGCGGAGCAATCGCGAAAGCCGTCATCAACAGCAGCACAGTATGGTTGAAGACAAGCAGTCGCCCACGTTCGCGGTTGCGCCCACGTTGCAGAATGTTCTCTCGCAGCGAAACCCTGCCGACGGCGGTCATATATCCCATCCTCTCCGCCGCAGCATCACGAAGATCATGATGATGAAGCCCGCGAATATGCTGATGACGACGCCCTGTGCCGCTCCATAGCCAGCCTCGAAGCGCAAGAAGGCATTTTTGTAGAGTTGCGTGGCGATCACCTCGGAAGCGCCGCCGGGACCACCCTGCGTCAGCAGCCAGATGTAATCAAAGGCCAAGAAGGACCAAATCGCCACCATCATGAACATGAAGAGCAAAATGGGGCGGATGCCGGGCATCGTAACATGGCGGAATTCTTGCCAGCGGTTGGCGCCGTCGATCTTGGCTGCATCATAGAGCACGGGCGGGATCGCCTGCATCGCCGCCAAGAAGAGAATCATCAAAAAGCCCCAAAAGTGCCAGTTGTCAATGAAGGCAATGGACAGCAGCGCGCTATCTGGACGCCCCAAGAAAGCGACATCGAAGCCCTCGATGCCCAAATCTGCCAGCGCAGCGCCGATGCCTTTGCGCGGATTCAGCAAGTTCTTCCATATCGTCGTGGTAACCACGCTCGCCAGCACATAGGGGATAAACAAGATGCTGCGATAGACCATGCCGCCGCGCTTGATTTGCGAGAGCATGGTCGCGCCGAACAGCGCCAGGATGAATGGCACAGTCAAGAAGAAGGCCATCCACTGGATATTGTTGAATAGCGCCTTGCCAAAGGTCTCATCTTCAAAAAAGAGCTGGTAGTAATTCTCCAGCCCGATGAAGTTGCCGGGCCGGATGCCCGTCCAATCGGTCAAAGACAGGTAGATGCCTTGCACGGCGGGGATGGCGACCACGAAAATGTGGATGAGCAAGAGCGGCATGATGAAAAGCCAAGGCACAAACACATTGCGCAGAAATCGCCTGCGCCAGCCTTCATCGGCGAGTTTGTCTGGCACAGCCGCCAGCGAACTGCCTATTCGGTCTGCGATCGCCATAGCGTCTGCCTCTCTGTAAACATGCATAATTGGCGCGAGCCACCCAGTCGGCAGCCCGCGCCAGGGGTCGTGATCAACTAGCGCGGTGGAATCGGCGGGATATCGCCAGCCATCAACTCTTCGCCAAAGAGTTCATCCAGGCCAGACAGATAGTCGTCAACGCTAATTTCGCCAAGCCAGACCCGTTCGATCTCTTCGTAGATATAGACATCGCTCTTGGGCGGCCAGAAAGTCCAGGTGGTGTAGCCATAGCGATTGTCGGCGGCAGCGGCAAAGAAATCGCCAAAGGCTTTGCCCACGCGCGGATCCAGCCCGTCCAGCGCGTCTTCCGCATAGTGCAGGGGGGCGGGCGCTTTGCCGCACGAGCCCAGCAACTGCGTCTGCACCGCGGGGGAGAAGTAGTAATCCAGGAAGGCGGCGGCAGCTTGCGGGTGTGGGGTACTGGCGTTGATCGAGCTGGTGTTGCCCATACCGATGGTGAAGAGGTCGGCGCCAGTCTTGGAGGGCACAGTCACCCAATCCCACTCGTTGTTGTTGTTGGCGGCTTCGCCAAAGTAGTCGTTGATGTTGCTGAAGCGCCAGGTGCCTTCGATATTCATCGCAGCTTCACCACTACCCAAGGTCGCCAGGTTGGTATCGAAGGTGTTGGTGAAGTAGAGGTCAATGCCGCCACCGAACCAGCCACGCTGCATCATCATGTCCAACGTCTCTACCGCTTCGACCAGGCTCTCGTCGGTCCAGGGGATTTCGCCAGAAAGCGCCTTGTAGACATTGTCGGGTCCCGCGATTTGCGTCATGAACTCGCCGACGAACCACTCGTTGGTCGGTCGCCAATCGGCATTGCCATGCGAGAAGGGGATGATGCCGGCTGCTTCGACCTCTTCAGCCAGGGCGATGAGTTCTTCGGTGGTTTCTGGGGGTGTCCAGCCATTCGCCTCGAAGAGCGTCTTGTTGTAATACATGATGAGGGTTTCGAACTCGTCTGCCAAGCTGTAGACCTGCCCATCAACCGCGCCCAGATCGAGCGCCCAGCCCACGAACGTATCGCGCCAGCCCAAGTCATCCGCGAAGCTGTCCAGCGGCAGAATCAGCCCCGCCTGTGCCATCTCATAGACGAATGACGGACCAGGCGTGCGCACGATATCGGGTCCGCCACCGCCCACCACTGCTGTACGCGTGGTATTCCAGGTATCGGCTTGGGGCACAATCTCGAGTTGAACGCCTGGGTCGATTGCGTTGAAGCCTTCGGTGAGAATGTCAGACAGGCACTGTGCGAAGGCGCTTTCGCCAAACCACATCGTCACAGTTGTGACATCCTGCGCCCCGACGCTGCTGAGCGCCAAGAGCAGAACAACAATACTTAGTATTAGTTTGAACCGTTTCATCGTACCCTCCTCGTTTCGTATAAGCTGCGCATCGCCTCTCAAAGATGACAGATGCGCAAACAATATAACGCAGGCGCAAATAAATAACAAAAACCTGTCATTTACTCCAACCCCGTCCCCGTGATTGCCTGCACATAATAGCGCTGGAAGGGCATCACCAGCAGGATCGGCACCAGCGCCGCGATCATCGAACCCGCCAGCAGCTCATTCCAACGCGTCCGGTGCTGCTCTACCGCCAGCGATATGGCCACCTGCACGACGCGCAGCTCTTGCCTCGGCGCCACCAGCAGGGGCCAGAAGAACGAATTCCACTGGCTGATGAACATCAGCAAGCCCGCCGCCACCAGCACCGGCTTCGAGATCGGCAGCACGATGCTCCACAGCACGCGCAGCCACGATGCGCCATCCACCCGCGCCGCATCAATCAGTTCTTGCGGAATCTCGGCAAAAAACTGGCGGAACAAGAAGATCACCAGGCTATTTGCCAAGCCCGGCACCAGCAAACCCTGCCAGGTGTTGATCCAGCCAAAATTGTTGATGAGGATGTAGCGCGGGATGGCTGTCAGGTCGACCGGCACCAGGAAAGTCAGCATGACGATGATCATGAAGAGCGCATTTTTGCCGCGGAACTCAAAGCGCCCGAAGGCGAATCCCGCCAGGGCGTTGGCCGCGCCGCCGATGATCACCGTGGCGAACGCCAGGAAGAACGTGTTGCTGATTGACCGCCCGAAGCCGCGCGCGAAGATGTTATCGTAGGCTTCCAGAGTGAAATCTACCGGCAGCAGCGCCCGCCAAGAAAATGGATAGGCGTATTCAAAGACCTTGTGATTGGGGGTGAAGGACGCCGCCGCCGCCCACATCAGCGGAACCACCACGATCAGCACGCCGATGATGAGCAGGCAGTAGACCAGCGCTGGCAGCAGATAGGCGCGCAGGGGTTTGCGGTTGCGGCGCGCCAGGCGAGTGACATGGGCATTCATGACAGCCGGCGCTCTCCTTCAGTCCGACCCGCGCAGCACATACAATTCCACGCCAACGATCACAAAGACGAAAAGCAGCATCACCGACAGCATAGCCGCCGACGCGCCCAAATCGCCGTACAAAAAGCCGCGCCGATAGGTCTCGTAGAGGATCAGGTTGGTGGATAGTTGCGGACCGCCCTGCGTCGTCAGCAAGATGGGCGCGAAGAGCAGAAAGTTGGCGACAGTATCTGCCACCAGCACAAATGCCAACACGCGCCGCAGCAGTGGCAGCGTGACCCGCGTAAAAGACTGCCAGGCATTCGCGCCATCGATCTTCGCCGCTTCCAGCACTGGCGGCGGGATATTTTGCAAGCCAGCCAAAATGAACAGACTCCACAGTGGCACGCCGATCCACGAGGCGATCAAGATGATCGACCACAGCGCTTGTTCGGGCGAATGCAAAAATGGCTGCCGCTCAATGCCCAACTGATGGAGGATGCCGTTGACCATGCCCGTGTTTTTGTCCAGCAACAGCCGCCAGACGATCGCCGTCACATTCAGCGAAACCGCCACTGGCAACAGGTATATGCTGCGAAAGATGCCAATGCCCGGCAAGCGCTGGTTCATCAACATCGACAAACCCAGCGACAGCGCGATTTGCAGCGGGTTGACGACCAGGCTGAAAACAACTGTCACTTGCAGCGATTTCCAAAAGATGGGGTCGTTGAAAATGCGCTCGAAGTTGGCGAAACCAGCAAAAACCCGCTCGCCGCTGCGCAGGGAAATGACGAAAGTGCTTTCGACTAGGGTGGCGATGGTCGGCAGCAAGTTAAACACCAGCAGCAATACCAGCGCTGGCAGCAGCAGCAGATAAGGTACGATGCGTTGGCGCAAGGTCATGGCGAAAATATCAGCCGCCGCTTGATTCAAATGGGCGACACACAAGTGCCGCCCCGACAGATTTGCATTGGATGGGAGTTGAATTACTCCCGATATTTCGCCATTTCGCTTTCGATGCGCTGGACAGCCAGGTTCAGCGACTCGGCGACATCTGCGCCATTGCGGATGTCCTGGAAGGTATTTTGCAAGATCTGCTCGTATTCCAGGAAGCCGACGGTGACAGCGCGCGGACGCGGATTGACTGTGGCTTCATCGGCAGCCGTGCGCAGATAGCTCATGGGCAGGGCGTCGAATTCGGCTTCGGTGGCGAAGAGCGCCAGCACCGATTGTTGGGCGGGGAAATCGCCGCTGCCTTCGCGCCACCAGAGTTCCGCGCCCTCGCCCGTGGAGATGAAGTGGACGAACTTGGTCGCCGCGTCGATGTGCTCGGTGTTGGCGTTGACGCCGATATGCCAGCTTCCGGTGGGTGTAGCCGGCTCGCCATCCGCGAAGTAGGGATGTCTTGAGACGCCCCATTCGACCTCGAGATCGGCATTATTGGCGAAGCGCGGGATATTCCAGGGTCCGCCAACAAACATGCAGATGTTGCCTGTTTCAAAGATATCGGGGGGCCAGAATTCTTCGCCCTGCGGCGCGGCGTTCCAGACGTTGAACATATTGTAGTAATAGGTGAAGGCTTCGATCCATTCGGGCGAATTGATCACGCCGGCAACGGAAAGACCGTCTTCGCCAATCGCATCGCCGCCGAGCGATTCCGGCAGCGCTTGCAATTGATAAATGCGCACCATTTGCTCCCAAATGAATCCCCAGACATCAGGCGTGCCATCGCCGTCGTCATCGAAGGTCATGGCTTGGGCGAGCTCGGCGATTTCTTCCCAGGTCAGCCGGTCGTCGGCGCCTGGCGGCTCCATGCCGATCCGGTCAAAGCAGCCCTTGTTGTAGAAGAGCAACTGCGTCGAGGTGCTTATCGGCGCGGCGTAGAGCGTGCCTTCGTAGGAGCCGGCATTCACTGCGGCCGGCAGCCAGTCTTCCGCTTCGTCGCCGGTGAAGACGGGATCAAGCGGCAGCAGCCAGTTGCGCAGGGCATAACCCGAGACCAGCGGCACATCAACCGCGATGACATCGGGCACAGCCGAGCCAGCGCCCAACCTTACCTGGATTTGCGCGAAGAGATCGTTAAAGCCGATTTGCTCCGCTTCGACCTTGATATCGGGATTGCGCGCTTCAAACTCTTCGATGAGTGCTTCGGCGGGCCAGCCCAGCGTCAGCCAGGTGAGCGTTGTGACGTCTTGGGCGAGCGAGGGCGCGATGGCAAGAAGAAACAACAGCGTAATGAGAATTGCTCTTTTGACAAACATTATGTGAAACCTCCTTGAAGGTCTTATCGGGCAAACTGGATAGCAGACTAAAGGTAGTCGGTTTCGCAGCGGATTGCAACATTTGCTTGGGCTTCGGTACAGCGCCATATAGAGACT
>JAJDZQ010000148.1 GCA_022824565.1 Anaerolineae bacterium
GGCGAGATTAGCGCGCAAGAAGCGCTGGACAATGTCGCTGTGCTGTGGGACGGCATCACCGATCGCCTGGGCCGCGATAGTCAATTGTCGCAGTACAAAGCCGCTGTTGGCTACATGGGCGATATGTAAGATCTACCCCCCCCCCTCTGTCCCCCCATATCAATGGGGGGGATGGAGGGACTACTCAATCGAGCGAATTTTCGTGTCAGTAATGGACAAGCCATAGAAAAGGTACTCATGGAAAACAGGGAGATTATTCAGGCGCTGGAGAAAATAAGCAACCAGCTCGGTTCAAGCTACACAGCGGATATCGATGGCAAATTATCTGAGGTTAGCCGCAAGTTATCCTCATCAGCTTACGGCGGGAGCGTTACCGAGAAACTGGACAAGATCATCAACTTGTTGGAGAAGATAGAGAGAAAACTCTGACTTCCCCACCTGTTGCTAATGAATGACCCTAAAGTATGGTTGAGCCTGCACATACGCTAAGCATGAATACAGTCCGCGAAGACCGCATCATGAAGCGCGTCTTCCTCAGCCCGGCTGTGATTATCCTGCTGGCTTTGTCGATCTTCCCGCTATTGTGGTCGCTGGGCATCAGCTTCACCGATATGCAGCGCGGCGGCAGCACAATCGCCCGGCAAGCCGCGGCCGAAGGCATAGAAAGCGGCGTCGGCTTTCTGGGCTTGGGCTTCGAGCTGACGGGGCGCAACTACCAACGTCTGCTGGGCGATACACGGCTGCACAGCACCGTGCGCAACACCATGATTTATGTGTTCTTTGGCGTATGCATTCAATACAGCATCGGCCTGGGCTTGGCGACCGTGCTCAACCAGCCTTTCCGCGGACGCAATATCGTACGCGTCATCTTTTTGATGCCCATGATGATGACGCCGGTGGCAGCCGCTTATACCGGGCGCATGTTCTTCGACTCCAATCCGCTGCGGTCGCCCCTGGCGCATTTCTTTCGCGAGTTGAGCAAAGCGCTGCAGCTGGAAAATAACATTTCCATCCCCTGGTTCACCGACCTGGGCTGGGCGCCGGTGGCCATCCTGATCATCGATGCCTGGCAATGGATTCCCTTCATGACATTGATCTTGCTGGCGGGCATGCAAGCCATCCCCGAAGACATATACGAAGCGGCGCGCGTGGATGGGGCAAATGTCGCGCAGATTTTCGCGCGCATCACCCTGCCCATCCTGCTGCCCATCTCGCTGACGGTCATCCTCATTCGCGGCCTAGAGATCTTCAAAATCATCGATGTCATCGTGGTGACGACCGGTGGCGGGCCAGGCAGCGCGACCGAGTCGCTGACGCTCTACATCTTTGAACAGGCGCTGAGCAACGGCAATTATGGGTATGCCAGCGCCATCGCCTATGTTTTGCTGGTTCTGGTGATCATCTTCGCCACCATCTTCCTGGCGACTGGGCGGCGACTGGGCGGGCTGAGGACGGACTGATGGCCAACAAAGCGAAAGCCAAAAGGCGCAGTTGGCGCAGCAGCCGGCGACCGCTGTGGCAATCGGCGCTGCTCTATGCCATCGTGGTCTTCTGGTGCTTCATCGTGCTCTTCCCTTTCTATTGGCTGGGCACAACGTCCGTAAAGCGCCCCATTGATGTCAGCCGCGGACCCAAATACATCCCTTACCGTGACTTCCAGCCTATCCCCGACCACTGGGACGAAATGTTCGGCAGCCAACGCGAGTCGACCGAGCGGCATTTTCGCAACAGCCTGATATCGGCGATCGGCAGCACGATTTTGTCGGTCATCATCGGCGCGATGGCCGGCTATGGCTTGTCGCGCTTTCGCTATTTTTGGGGGCGGCTGGGCTGGGACAATGACAACATCGCCTTTTGGATCATATCGCAACGTTTTCTGCCGCCGGCGATATTCATCGTGCCCTTCTTGCTGCTCTACAATTTCTTCGGCTTGGTCGATACCTACCCGGGGCTAATCCTCGCCTATACGATGTTCAATATCCCTTTCGCGGTGTGGATCATGCGCGACTTTTTTGACGGGCTGCCGGTCGACCTAGAAGAGAGCGCGCGCGTGGATGGCGCAACCCGCTGGCAGGCATTCATGCGCATCGTGCTGCCGCTCAGCGCGCCGGGCTTGGTGGCCGTGGCGATTTTCTCCTTTATTTTCGCCTGGAATGAATACCTGTTTGCGCTGATGCTGACCAATTATCAAGCCATCACCATGCCGGTGCTGATCGCCGGGCAGAACAATACACGCGGCATCGAATGGTGGTTTATCAGCGCGCTGACCCTGATGGCGGTGGTGCCCGTCATCATCATGGGCTTGTTGCTGGAGCGCTTTATCACGCGCGGTCTGACAGCCGGCGCGGTCAAAGGCTAAACCCCCCACCCGACAGCCGCGCGTAGCAACCCCCCTCAGTCCCCCCGACAAGTCAGGGAGAAGCACATACCTTGACTCCCCTCCCTGACTCGTCGGGGAGGGGCTGGGGGAGGGGTTTGGCTACCCTCTCTGTCCCGGCGGGGAGGGGGTATAGCGAACTTCAGACCCCCAGCTTCCAGGCTGCCTCGTTCCAGCGCAGGGCGTCTTTGAATGCGCGCAGCTCGGTATTTTTGTCGATCTGCACATATTCCACTCCCGCCATTTCGCAGAAGTCATAGAGGTGCTCTGTGCTCAGCGATTGGCTGAAGACGGTGTGATGCGCGCCGCCCGCGGTTATCCAGGCCGCCGCCCCGACTGACAGGTTTGGATGTGGCTGCCACAATGCGCGCGCCACCGGCAGACTGGGCAGGGGCTGTTCGGGCTCTATACAATCGACTGTGTTGACGATCATGCGGAAGCGGTCACCCATATCCACCAGCGAAGCATTCAAGGCTTCTCCAGCCGCCGTATCAAATACCAGTCGAGCTGGATCGGCCTTGCCGCCGATGCCCAGCGGATGCATCTCCAGAGCGGGTTGGTCCGCAGCGATGGACGGACAGACCTCGAGCATGTGCGCGCCCAGCACCGCCTGCCGCCCCGGCGCGAAGTGGTAGGTATAGTCTTCCATGAACGATGTGCCGCCGGGCAGTCCCTGCGCCATCACCTTCAGCGACCGCAGCAAAGCCGCCGTCTTCCAGTCGCCTTCCGCGCCAAAGCCATAACCAGCCGCCATCAGCCGCTGCACCGCCAAACCCGGCAGCTGCGCCAGGCCATGCAGATTCTCGAATGTGGTGGTGAAGGCATCAAAGCCGCCCTCGCGCAAGAAAGCGCCCAAGCCCAGCTCGATGCGCGCCGCTTCCCGAATGGACGCATGCCGCTCGCCGCCTTTGCGCAGATCTGCGCTCATGTGATAGCTGGCTGCATATTCAGCTGTCAGCGCGTCGATCTCGGCATCGCTGGCTTGATTGACGACATCGGCAAGATCGCCCAAACCATAGCCATTGACCGAGTAGCCGAATTGCGCCTGTGCCGCGACCTTATCGCCTTCGGTGACGGCGACATGACGCATATTATCGCCAAATCGCGCCACCTTGATGCGCTGCGTGGCGCTCCATGACGCCGCTGCTCGCGCCCATACAGCAACCTGCGCCTGCACTGCCGCGGCCCGCCAATGCCCGACCACCACTTTGCGCCGCAGCCGCAGCCGACTCATCATGAAGCCAAATTCACGGTCGCCATGCGCCGCCTGGTTGAGGTTCATGAAGTCCATGTCGATCTCCGACCAGGGGATATCGCGGTTGTATTGCGTGTGCAGGTGCAAAAGCGGTTTCTGCAAAGCCGACAACCCTGCGATCCAGTTTTTGGCCGGGGAGAAGGTGTGCATCCAGGCGATGACGCCGACACAATTCGCTGTCGTGTTGGCGGCGCGGCAGACAGTATAGATCTCTTCGGGCGTCGTCAGCACGGGCTTGTAGACGATGTTCGGCGGGATGGCCTCGACGCTGTCCAGGTGGGCGGCGATCTCCCGCGAATGTTCGCCGACCTGCTCGATAGCCTCGGGTCCGTACAAGTGTTGGCTGCCGGTGAGGAACCAGATTTGGTTGTTGGGGAGCGACATGCGAATCTCCTTAGTGATTAAGACAAAGCAGTCTACATAAATTGCCACAGAGTCACAGAAGTGAAACCAACAAAGAATTGCGTAGTATTCGACACAGAGAATACAGAGGCCACAGAGAGCACAGAGGTTTTAATCACTCGGTGTACTCTTTCCAACTCGGTGTACTCGGTGGTTCATTATTCTTTCATTGCTTGATTGGTTTTTCTGAGGAACAGAAGTTTCCTGCCAGTGTCTCACTACTTGCGTGAGATGCAGGGGGTTACCGCTGCCCATACACATTCTGGTAGCGGTCGTGCAGGCTGTCGATATCGGCTTGCGGGATTGGGATGGGCTCGCCCAGTTGCCGCGCTGTCCAGACGATGGCTGCGTTGTCTTCGGTCATCACCGCTGCCTTGACCGCGTCGCTCGCGCTTTTGCCAATGGTGAACACGCCGTGATTTTGCAGCAGCGCGGCGGGACTTCGCTGCCCGCGCAATGCCCCGACCACCAACGCGCCGATTTCTTCGCCGCCGATCAAAGCGAAGCCGGCGCAGGGAATCTCGCCGCCGAATTCGTCGGCCATGGCGGTGGTCACGCAGGGGATAGGCTGGCCGACCACAGCGAAGGCGGTGGCATAACGCGAATGGGTGTGCGCCACGCCATTGACCGCGGGCATGTGGCGGTAGATCGCGCAGTGCGAAGCCGTATCGGAAGAAGGCGCATGATCGCCCTGGACGACGCGCCCCTGAAGATCGACCACGACCATGTTCTGGGGCCTCAGGTCAGCAAAGAGCACGCCGCTGGGTTTGATGACGACCAGGTTGCTGGCGGGGTCACGGGCAGAAATATTGCCGCTTGTCCAGGCGACCAGCTTGTTGCGCGGCAGCTCGGCGTGGAGTTGACAGACTTCGGCGCGGAGTTGGGGGAGGAGCAT
>JAJDZQ010000053.1 GCA_022824565.1 Anaerolineae bacterium
TGCGAGATGCCGGTGCGCCCCGTGGGTTCGTTGCGGCTGCCGACACGATATGCCAGCCACCAACTGATGACCGGCGCGCTGTGCACTTCTTTGAGCAGAACGGTGAGTCCGTTGGGGAGGGTGTGGTGGGTGGTGGTCACATGTTGTTCCTGTGCGAGCGGATAGACGAATGATTATAGCATATGATATTCGCGTATTTCTAAATGGCGGCTCTACCGTTCCGGACGATAAGGCAACAATCGAACACATCATGCCGCAGAACCTGAACGAAGAGTGGCGCATTCATTTAGGGGCGGAGGCGGAATCCACACATCGAGATTACTTGAACACGATCCGCAACTTAACCTTGGTCACGCAAGTCAAGAACTCTGAATTCTCTGACGGAGCATTTGAAGTAAAGAAGTCCAAGTTGGCTAAACATGCACTCGAACTCAACAAGCAGTATTTCTCGCGCAACATCGCACACTGGGGCGCTGCCGCAATTCGGAATCGCACGGCATGGCTTACTGATCTAATCCTTGAGGTATGGCCCGCACTTGAAGACTCGCCAAGACACTTGGGGGTCAAGGGTACGGTGCCGCTATTCTTGACCGTCCGCGACAATCATTTCGACTTAGCCCCTTTCTATGGGTGGCGAGGCATGCTGATCCAAATGGTGAATTGTCTACACGAAATAAAGCTACTCACGGAATTTGATGACGCCAAACGCGAGTTTGGCTATTTGATCGCAGATGAGAAAGATGATCCGCCTAAGTACTATAAGCAATCCTCTGCTGGTTGGTGGATATATGTAAATCTAAATGCGGAGAACATTGTTCGCTATTGTCAGATGCTAGCCAGATTTTGCGGCCTCAGCGATGACGACTGGAGCTTCACTTACGAATAGCGCTCCACGAATTCTCTGTGCCCTCTGTGGCAATCCTAAGCCCGCAGCCGCCGAGCTAGCACCTCCCCAGCCCCATCCAAACTCGCCACCCACTCCCCCACTGCCGCCACCGCCCGGTGCATGCCCAGTGTGCTGCGCGCATGACCAATCGTCGTTTGCTTCACGATCCACTCGCCATCCCCTGCCCGCGGCGCCAGCATGATCATCGTGTGCTGCGAGATGCTCGGCTCTTCCACCACCACTTCAAATAGCGCGACCATTAGCTTGCTATCCAGCCAGGCCTGCAGAATCGCGATGTGCGCGCCATCCACAGACTGCTTCATGGGCGAGAAGCGCGCGACAATCTCGGGGGCCGTGCGCGGTGTTCGCAGGATTACATGCGGCATATCGAACTCCTTGATGACGGGCGGATGCGCTACGGGAATGTCATCGCGCCGATAGCGAAAGAAATGTCCGCGCCGGCCTTCGCGAATACCTTTTTCTTCATATTTGGTGGGGAATCGCCCCGCGACTTCGTGCAGCCAGGGCGCGTCATATTCGTTCTGCAAGCCGGGCGCGCTGGACAGGATATCATGCGCCATTTCGGCATAGGCCTGGATGTCGGTGGCCAGCAGCAACCTGCCGCCAACTTCCAGCCGACTCGTCAGCAGGTCAACTGTCGCGCGCTGGATGAGCCGCCGCCGTCCGTGCCGTTTTTTGAACCAGGGGTCGGGATAATTGATATGGAATTCGCGGGCAGATTGCGGCTGCAGCAAGTGCCACAGGCCAGTCTCGGCGCGGCAATGGATGGGGCGCACATTGGGCAGCCCGCTCTTCTCGATTTTAGCTTCGGCTTTTGCCAGGGACTGGCTGGAGATTTCCAGGCCGATGATGTTGTGGTCGGGGCGCGTCCTTGCCAGGTGCAGCAGATAGTCGCCATTGCCAAAGCCAATCTCGACGATCAGCGGCTGGCTGTGCGGGAAGAGCTTTTCTTGTCGCAGCGGCCAATCGACTGTCAGCGCGCTCAGTTTGGGCAGCACCGGCCGACTGTGCTCTACCATCCCGGCGCTCCCCTTCCCTCATTTTGGGGGCAAGGGGCTGGGGGATGGGGGCGCATCAAGCCGGCGCCAGGGGCGGCTTGCGCTGCAATGTCTCGGGCACGAGGAAAGTGAAGATGCTGGCCGCCAACAATCCCGAACCGGCAATCACCCAGATCGCCGAGCTGAGCAGCAGCGCGTCTGCCACCACGCCCACCACCAGCGGCGCACCTGTATGCCCGAGGTCGCCGATGAGCCGCCAGACGCCCAGAAACTCCCCGCGCGAGCCGTCTGGCGATAAGTCCGAGCCGAGCGTCATCATGCTGCCCGAGCCCAAGCCGTTGCCAATGCCGATCAACGTGGCTGCGAATAGCAATCCGCCGAAGCTCGCCGCGAATGGCACCAGAGCCATGCCCAGCGCCTGGATGCCGAAGCAGGGCACGATGGCAAACTTGCGCCCATAGCGGTCCATCAGCCAGCCAGCGACCATGAACAAGCTGAAATCTACCGCCACGGACAGGCTGATGATCAAGCCGATCTGGTCGACAGCCAAGCCCAGCGCATCGGCAGCGAACAGCGGGATGATGACGGTGCGCCCGGCGCGGATCATCTGCCCAAAGACTTGCGCTGTGCCCGCCGATGCCAATATGCGCTTGTGCTGCTGCAGCACGGCCGCGATATGCAAGCCATGCTCATCGTCCGCGGATTTGCGGCGCGTGTTCCTTTTGCCGTGCGTGAACAAGGCTACCAGCACGAAGCCGACCGCCGTCACCAGCGCGATCGCCAAGAAGGTCGCCCGCATGCCCACCATGCCCGCCAGCAACCCGCCTAGCGCGGGACCAATGAAGCCACCCAGCCGAAATGTGCCGCCATACATCGAAATTGCTTTGCCGCGCTGCCCCAGATCGACATGGTTGGTGATGTAGACATGCGCCGAAACGGTATACATAGAGCGCCCGAAGCCGGTGATCAAACGCAGCAGCAGCACCACCCAAATCGACGATGCGAAGAAGAGCAAGCCAATCGAAACCGCTTTGACCAGCATGCCCATCATCATGACTTGCTTGTCGCCAAAGCGCCGCTGGATCATGCCGGTCGGCACATCGGCGATCAAAGTGCCGATGCCTTCCCCAGCCAGCACCAGGCCAATGAGCAAATAGCTGATTCCAAAATCGGCGACATACAGCGGCAGAATGGGCACGAGCAAGCCTTGGCCCAAAGTCACCATCAGCGCCGGCAGATAGAAGGCCCATATCAGCGCGCGCAAGCCGCTATCCGGTTGTTTGAATCTAAGAAATCTCAGAGAGGCGCTTGGCATTCGGCTAGTCTAGCGACAATCGCCCATTTACGAAACGACTAATCGTGAGAGTTTTCGCGGATGACTTGCCCAAGAGTCGCAATCGCAGCCTCGATTGTGCCTTCGTCAACGCGGGTGAAATTGAGCCGCATGGTAGACAAGCCGTCAGCGGGGTTTATGTAAAAATACTTGCCCGGCACAAATGCCACCTTCTGCTCGACAGCCCGCCAATACAGCGCCTCGCCATCCACGCCCGGCGGTCCTTCGATCCAGATAAACATGCCGCCTTCGGGCTTGATCCAGCGATAACCAGCGGGGATGTGCGCGTCCATCGCGCCCAGCATGGCGGCCTGTCGTGGCGCATACAGCGCGATGATCTTGGGGATTTGCCGCGCGATATAGTCGCCGCAAATATATTCTGTTGCCAGCGCCTGGGCATAGGTGTTGCTGTGCAGGTCTGCGCCTTGTTTTGCTGTGTAGAGCCAGTCGCGGATGAGCCCCGGCGCCAGGCAAAAGCCCAAGCGCAATCCCGGCGCAAAGATCTTCGACAACGTGCTGACATAGACCGTGTTATCCGGCGCAAAAGTTTGCAGCGCCGGCACAGCCTCGCCACGATAGCGCAGGTCGCTGTAGGGATCATCTTCAATCACCAGCGCGTTCATGCGCTTGACGATGTCGGCGATCTGTTGCCGGCGTTCGCGGCTCATCGTGCGCCCGGTGGGATTTTGGAAGGTTGTGACCAGGTAGATGAACTTGATGGCATGTTGCTCCAGCGCGGTTGCCAAGGCTTCGGGCACGATGCCCTCGGCGTCGCTGGCGATGCTGATATAGCTGGGCTGGTAGGCTCCAAAAGCCGAAAGCGCGCCCAAATAACTGGGCGATTCCAGCGCTATGCAATCGCCCGGGCTCAACAACACCTTGCCCAAGGTGTCCAAAACACTTTGCGAGCCATTGAATACCAACAGCTCATCGGCAGCCGCGTCGATGCCTTTGCCCGCCAGATAACCCGCCAGCGCTTCGAGAAATGGCGCGAAGCCTTCTGTGCGGTCGTATTGCAGCGCTGCCGCGCCATAACGATCGAGCACCGCTTCGTTGATTTTGTAGAGTTCTTCGATAGGGAAGGTTTCTGGCGCCGGGATGCCACCAGCCAGCGACACCATGCCCGGCTGTGAAACCACCTTGAGGATCTCGCGAATCTGGTTGCGCTGCATAGATTGCGTGCGTTGGCTGAGCAAATGCTGGAAGTCGCCCGTCATATGTTTCCTGTTTGAAGTGAATGGCTGGCACGAAGTAGTCAAGCGCAAAATGGCGCAGGGGCGCTGAAAAAGCTGAAGCGAATCAATTACACCAGATAGTCGCGCAGGTTGTGCGCCACTTGCGGATGACGCAGCCGACGCAGCGCTTCTTTCTCCAACTGGCGGATGCGCTCGCGGCTCAAGCCAAATTTATTGGCGATCTCTTCCAACGTGTGTGGTTCGCCACCACCCAGGCCAAAACGCATGCGCAAGATGCTGCTTTGGCGCGGCGTCAGCTCTGCCAGCACTTCTTCAATCGCTTCGCCCAGCAAGATCTGGGTTGCCGAGTCGACCGGGCTGACAGATTCCTGGTCTTCGATGAAGTCGCCAAATTCGCTGTCGCCATCTTCGCCGACCGGGCGCTCCAGCGAGGTGGCGTGCTGGCTGGCATCCATCATGGCGCGCACGGCTTCGGCAGCCACTTTTAGCTCGCCAGCGATCTCTTCTGGCGTGGGACGGCGTCCCAGGCTCTGCTCCAGGTCTTGCGAGGTGCGATACATCTGGCGGATGCGCTCGGTCATGTGCAGCGGGATGCGGATGGTGCGGGTCTTTTGTGCCAGCGAGCGGGTGATCGCCTGGCGGATCCACCAGGTGGCGTAGGTGCTGAAGCGGTTGCCGCGAGAATAGTCGTATTTGTCCACCGCGCGCATCAAACCGACATTGCCTTCTTGGATTAGATCGGGGAAGGGCAGTCCCTGGCCCATGTAGCGCTTGGCAATGCTGACGACCAGCCGTGTATTTGCCCGCCCCAGATGTTCGCGCGCCGCTTGGCCATCGCGCACCATTTGCCGCAGATGCCGCCGCCAGCGCTCGCTTTTCTGCGCCACATCCGGGCTGTTGAGATGTCGCCTGGCTCGGAAGCCGCGTTCAATGCGCTTCGCCAAATCGACTTCGTCTGCGGCGGTGAGCAGCGGCTCCTGCGCCATCTGCCGAAAGTACAGACCGACCGGATCATCGGACGAAATGTGGCTGATATCGGCGACTGCTTTCTTGGGCACGGCGATGCGCTCCGGGGTCTCCGGCTCGGCAAGGTCTGGCTCTTCATTCATCAAACCGTCCGCAGTGACCACCGCATTGTCATGGCGCAGCTCGATGCCGCGTTCTTCGATCAATGTGAGCAGCCGACGCAAGCCAACTCCATCTTCGCGATGGTCGTCCAGCAACTCTTTAACTTGTTCGAAACTTACAAATCCCCGTTCTTCCGCAAACTCCACCAGCGATTGAATCACACCCAACCCTTTACTTGTGAGGCGAATAAGGCGAAAACACTAATTTGTACAGCAAATTCACGCTTCTTTCCCAACTTCCATTTTGTGCAAAAATGACGCCAAATGTCAACCGACAGTTTGCTAAATCTGCTAGCAATTTTCTGTGAAAACAGGCGCGCCTATCTTGCCGAAGCTAGCGCCGCACCACCTTGTTCACGATGCCGAACCAAAATGGCGCGCCTTGGGCAGCCGCAACCACCGTCGCCGCGATGCCCAACAGCTTCATCAGCAGCAAACCCGTCCAGCCATCAGGATTATTCTCGGGCAGGTAATTCCACAGATTGCTCGGGTCGCTGCGGCTGTGGTGATCGGCTGGCAGATGGGCGAGGTTCTGCACTTTCCAGCCGATGGGCAGGCTCAGCGCTTCGAGGTCGCCCAACTGATTGACGATGGCAGCGCCACTTTCCACGGCGTCTTCCAGCTGGGTGTCGTCTTCGGCATCGCTGGCTCGGAATTCGTCCGCTTCACCAATCTGCTCGCCCAAAGCGCCGCTTTGCAGCGAGTAAGTCGCAGTGTCGCTGATTTGCGCTCGTTGAGTCGGGTCTTCCCAAAGCGTCTGCGCGATGTGCAATGTGTCAATGTTAATCAGCAAGGCGAAGCACAAAGCCACGATCAGCGAAAGCACTTTCATCTTGGCGGTGTAGGCGGCGCTGGCGCGAACCATGGCGCTGTTGAACCAGCCTTCCAGGTTGCCGCGCGCCGCTTGCATATTCTCTGCGCTGGAAAGCACCGTCGCCAGCACATTGCGCAGTTGGCTGTCTTCGACCTGTCGCACACCTGCCAGCAGCGCGATATGGCCCGTATGCCCCGCGCCCAGCTGGCTGATCTCTTCGTCAAGCTGGCTGACGATATCGGCCAATGCCGCCCGATAACGCCGATCTTGCACATAGCGCAGTGAATTTCGCAGCTCAGTTGTGCCCTGCCCGCCTCTGACCACCCGCTGCACCATCGCCCGCAAGCCGCGCCGTTCTGGTCCGGGCGGCATGCCATTCACCACATTGATGAGCGCGCCATATAAGCGCTGGTCAGATTCGGCTTTGACTGTCGTCAGCATCACATCGACAAAAGTCGCCGGCTCGATATAGTCGACAGAGGCGATCGGTCTGCGGGCGATTTTTTCGGCTTCGGCGCGGGTGATGCGCTGGCTGGGCGCGACCGCATCGGCTTTGACCAACTGAATCAACGGATGCGTGTATACCTTGGCGCGGATGACCGGGTCGGCAATCAGGCTGTTGATGGCGCCGCGCAGGTTCCTGGCGCGCAGCCGGGTGGCGCGGGCAAAGAGCGTGTTGACCTCGGTGACCACGATGCTGAGCAGGATGATGACGAAAACAACGCCAACGACAACTTCAATAATCGCGGTCAAGCCCAGCCCTTTCCACTGCTGCTGCCAGCGGCGCATGCCCAATTTTCAGTATAGTGGAGTCCGCCATTCCCGCAAGTTAGAGGCTGACGCTGGCGGGCACAGGCGTCGGCGTGGCGCTGGGCGAAGGCGGGGGCTGCTGCGTGCGCGTGACCGGCGGCAAAGTCTTGACAGGCGCAGCTGTGCGCGTTCGCGTAGGGGTGCTGGTCGGGGCGGGCGTATTGGTGCGCGTGGGCGTGTTGGTCGGATAAAGCGCGCGGATGATGCCTTGGTGCATATACACTTTCTCCAACCGTCTCGTCAATGGATTGTCGTCGATGAGATACCAATCGGCGTCGGGGACAGCGGCGATGACGCAAACGATCGTGCCCAGTGGCAGCGCGGCTTCGATGCGGCTGGCGATATCGGGCTGGGCGCGCACGATGGCTTCGCGCACACTGACTTCAAAATCCTGGCAAGGCGGCACCGGCGTGAAGCTGGGCAAGAGAGTCGGCGCGTTGAATTCAAGCTCGCGGATGCGCAGGGCGGTGGATGTGCTGCCCACGACGGCTTGCTGTGTAGATTCTACGACCGTCACACCGGTCGCCATGAAGTTTTGGATGCCCAACCACAGATAATAAACGCCAAACACGATCGCGATGCCAAGCAGTATGATAAACCAGGAGGGCGGTCCGCTGCGCCGCATAGCCATGTTTTCCTCGCCTGCCGCTGCCTCTACAGTAGCCGATTCTCACAGGCTTGCAATATGGGCGGCATGGCATATCATGCTGCTGCAACGGGTTGACAGACTTGCGCCCAAACCAACCAGAAACGAGACTCTGCTTTTGAGCCGCCTGCGCCCCCTGCTGCTTATCCTGTCGCTGACTGTCATGCCTCTGGCCAGCGCGCAGGCCAGCCTGGTCATCTATGCAGCGACATCCCTGACCGACGCCTTTGAATCGGTGGCGTCGGCATTTGAAGTGGAGCAGCCAGGCGTCTCGCTGCACCTCAACTTTTCCAGCTCGTCCAGCCTGGCCGCGCAGATCATCGCCGGCGCTCCTGCGGACATTTTCGCCAGCGCCAATGAGAAGCAGATGCAACTCGTGGTGGCAGATGGGCGCATAGACAGCGATACCGCGCGCAGCTTCGCGCACAATCAGTTGGTTTTGGCATTGCCGGCCGACAATCCCGCTGGCATCGAATCTGTGCGTGACCTGGCAGACGAGGGTTATTTGCTGGTGCTGGCGGCGACTGGCACGCCCATCCGCGCGTATACGGAAACCATGTTGCAAGCATACGCCGACGATTTTGGCGCAGATTTCGGCAGGCGTGTCCGGCGCAATCTGGCTTCCGAAGAGAGCAATGTGCGTCAGGTGGTGGCGCGTCTGGCTCTGGGCGAGGCGGATGCCGGCATCGTCTATCAGTCCGATGTGCTTGGCGATGTCGCCGACCAACTGCTGGTCATCGAGATTGACGCGGCGCACAATCAATTGGCCGCCTATCCGATCGCGCCCTTGACGGACTCGGCTAATCCCGACTTGGCAGCGCGCTTTATCGACTTCGTTCTGGGCGATGTGGGCAGAGCGATTCTGCTTGAACACGGCTTTTGCCCGCCTGGTATACTGGATGCTGATCTGCCCAAGGATGCAAGCCCAGCGCCGACTAGCCATGCCGCCGCCGATGAAGATGCCGAAGCGGAAGCCAACCGCTGCCCCACGAACCCAATTGAAAACCGATAGGCTGCTGCTATACGCCGTCAGCGCATTGGCATTTTTGCTGCTGACGACGCCGGTTTTTGTGCTGCTGCTGCATGGCCTGGCATCTCAAGCCTGGCGCGACCTGCCCGATTCGGCTGCAATCGGCTCGGCGGTGCTGCTGAGTTTCGCTTCGACCGCTGTCGTCGTCTGTTTGGCTGCGTTGCTGGGCACGCCGCTGGCATTTGTGCTTTCGCGTTATGCTTTCCGTGGCAAACGATTCGTCAGTCTGTTTATTGAGTTGCCCATCGTGATGCCGCCAGCTGTGGCGGGCTTGGCGCTGCTGTTGACCTTTGGCAGGCGCGGCGCGATCGGCTCGCTGCTGGCAGAAGCCGGCATCCTCATTCCCTTCAGCATCGCCGCCGTCATCTTGGCGCAATTCTTCATCTCTGCGCCATTTTATATCCGTTCAGCACAAGTCGGATTCGCCAGCATCGCCCCGGAGATCGAAGACGCGGCGCGTGTCGATGGCGCGCATGGCTGGCTGATGTTCTGGTATATCACACTGCCTATCGCCTGGCGGGCGCTGGCTTCGGGCATGATCCTCAGCTGGGCGCGCGCGCTGGGAGAGTTTGGCGCGACTATCCTCTTTGCCGGCAACTTGCAGGGAAAAACGCAGACCATGCCGCTGCTGGTCTACAGCGTCTTTGAACGCGACATCAATGCGGCCATCTGGACGGGGTTAATCTTGATTGTGCTCGCCTTGGCGGCGCTATTCTTGTCGCAGCGATTCGCCAGCGCGCAAGATAAACTCACTCGCTAGGAGCCAAAGCATGACACAGAAACTTCGCGTCTTGATCTTGTGCACAGCCAATTCAGCGCGTTCGCAGATGGGCGAAGGCTTGCTGCGGCAGCTGGCGGCTGGACGCGCCGAGGTCTTCAGCGCCGGCGCAAAGCCTGCTTCTGTCAATCCCTATGCCATCCGCGCCATGGCCGCGCGCGGCATCGATATCAGCGGTCAACAATCCGACCACATCGACCAATACCTGGCGCAGTCCTTTGATTATGTCATCACCGTCTGTGACAACGCGGCGGAAAGCTGCCCGCTATTTCCCGGACCTGCCCGGCGCATCCATTGGAGCTTCCCCGACCCAGCCGCGGTCTCCGGCGATGACGAGGCGGTGCTGGCGTCGTTCGTCCGTGTGCGCGACGGCCTGGAAGCGAAGTTGCGGCAGTGGCTGGACAGCCTGTAATAGGCGCTAAACCCCGTTCATATTCTCGATAATGCGCGTGGCGAATTCGCTGGTTGGCACCTTGGTGGCATTTTCCATCTGCCGCGCAAAGTCGTAGGTCACATAGCGCTGGTCGATCGTCTTTTCATAGGCGCGGGTGATCAGATCAGCCGCCTCGAACCAGTCCAGGTGCTCCAGCATCATGACGCCGCTGAAGAGCAGCGAGCCGGGATTAACCATGTCCTTGTTGGTGTATTTCGGCGCCGTGCCGTGGGTCGCTTCAAACAGCGCGATTTCGTCGCCGATATTGGCGCCGGGCGCGATGCCAACGCCGCCGACTTCGGCCGCCAGCGCGTCGCTCAAGTAGTCGCCGTTGAGATTGGTCGTGGCGATGACGTCATGCTCCCGCGGGCGCAGCAGCATTTTCTGGAACATGATATCGGCGATGGTGTCTTGAATCAGGATCTTGCCCTCGGGCACGCTGCCGCCATGCTTGGCCGCTACCTCGTCCCAGGAGATCGTCTGCTCCGGGAACTCTTCGCAAGCCAGCTCGTAGCCCCATTTTTGGAAGGCGCCTTCGGTGAACTTCTGGATATTGCCTTTGTGAACCAGGGTGACACTCTTGCGCTTGCGTTCAATCGCGTATTGAATGGCGGCGCGGATTAGCCGTTTGCTGCCAAAGGGACTGATCGGTTTGATGCCGAGCCCGGCATCTTCGAAGAAATTGGTCGCGCCCAGCTCGT
This sequence comes from Anaerolineae bacterium, assembly GCA_022824565.1. Classification (GTDB taxonomy): domain Bacteria; phylum Chloroflexota; class Anaerolineae; order Aggregatilineales; family Phototrophicaceae; genus UBA6055. Next base: position 10,774 of record JAJDZQ010000053.1, read on the forward strand.
TCTTGAGAAAATCGGCCAGCTTCTTGTTTTCTTCAGTGCCAGACTCGTATTCGATGCCGGCGTAGGTATCTTCGGTGTTCTCGCGGAAGATAACCACGTCGACATCGCCGGGCTGCTTCAGCGGGCTTGGAACGCCGTCATACCAGCGCACGGGGCGCACACAGCTATAGAGGTCCAGCACCTGCCGCAGCGTCACATTCAGGCTGCGGAATCCCCCGCCGACCGGCGTCGTCAGCGGTCCCTTAATCCCAACTTTATATTCGCGGAAGGCGGCGAATGTCTCCTCGGGCATGTAGTCGCCGTCATAAATGCCCGCTGCTTTTTCGCCGGCGTAGACTTCCAGCCATGAGATTTGCCGTTTGCCGCCGTAGGCTTTCGCCACAGCCGCGTCCCAGATGCGCTTGCTGGCGGTCATAATGTCGTAACCGATGCCGTCGCCTTCAATGAAGAGCAAGATGGGATTGTCCGGCACCTGCATTTTGCCATTGCTGAAGCTGATCTTTTCGCCAGAGTCGGGCGCTTTGATTCTGTCGTAAGCCATTACCTGCTGGTCTCCTTCGATTGCCGCTCCATTCTTTAATCGGCGGGATTATATCATAGATTGTCCTGGCGCGAATTGGCGGTTTATAATCAGTTGAATGCGCCGGTCATCGTCAATGGCGAAGGCCGCCTTTTAATGGCCAACGCTT
>JAJDZQ010000177.1 GCA_022824565.1 Anaerolineae bacterium
CGCGTACGGGACGATGTTCGCGCGGGATATGTATCCAGCGAGGCAGCCGCGCGCGATTATGGCGTGGACATCGAAGCAGAACCAGGCAAGTGATGCAACGAAGACGATTTGAATAGTTGCACGGCGCGACAACCCCCACCCCAAAGCCCCCGACAGGTTAGGGGGAGGTACCCCCACCCCAAAAATGAGGGACGGGCTTTTCACGCCCCATCTATCCACCTGTCGGGTCGGGAGGAGCATAAGGCTTTGGCTACCCTCCCTGACTTGTCGGGGAGGGGCTGGGGGAGGGGTTAAATGGGGGAGGGGCTGGTTCAGCAAAATCAATCGCCGAAGTAGGCATCGGGACGGCGGTCTTCGAAGACCGGGATGGCGCGCCGCACTCGCTGGACCTCGGCCAGGTCGATTTCCGCTGTAACCAGGCATTCATCTTCGCCGGCTTCTGCGATAATCTGCCCCCAGGGGTCGATTATCAGGCTGTGTCCGCCGAAGACCGTCCCGCCCGTTTCACCACAAGAATTGGTCGCGGCTACAAAGCACTGGTTTTCGATAGCGCGCGCCCGCAACAGAGTCCGCCAATGCTCGACACGCGCCAGAGGCCATTCCGCGCAGAGCAACATCAGCGCCGCCCCATGCGCCACCGTGTAATGCCGAAACAATTCTGGAAAGCGCAAGTCATAACAGATTGCCAAGCCAGTCGTGCCCCAAGCCTGCTGCAGCAGCGTCGGTGCCTCGCCTTCGGACAACCACAGATGCTCGTCAAACAAGCGAAAGAGGTGGATCTTGCGGTAGACGCCGCGCAGCTCGCCAGCCGCATCATAGAGCGTCGCGCAATTCATGACCTGGTCGCCGTGGCGCTCCAGCAGAGAGCCATAGATGGCGATGCGGTTTGTTTGGGCGGCTTCTGCCACTTGCGCGAATAGGGCTTGGCCCAATTGCGCCGCATGTTCGTGGGCGTTTTCCAGGTCATAGCCGGTCGACCACAACTCGGGCAGCACTGCGATGTCGGCGCTGTCTGCGGCAGCCTGCGCGATCATGTTGGTGGCTGTGGCGAGGTTGTCGGCGACGCGCGCCAATTTGATGTGCATCTGGGCGAGGCCGATTGTGAGCGTTGTCATGGCAGTTCCACAAGCTAAGGGCTGCTGATTGTACCTGGACAAAGCGCCAGGGATACAGAGGCATTTTTTCGTCGTACTCAGCGCGCGCATTGCAATCGGCGCTGGACTGTGGTATAGTGGCGAGCGAATAGAAAGAAGATCGTGTTTGTTCTGCGCGCCGAACCGCCAATTAGTCCATTCATCCAGGCTGTATGCAGGTCGCGCTGCGCATGGTGGCGTGGCGGATAATATGATGCATGGAGTCGCCGGCGCTGTATACAGAAACAAGAACGCGGACTGCTGCGTATAGACTGATAGAACAATCTGTGGAGACTCCTTATGTATACACGAGGCGACCAAATCGTTCATCCCCGTTATGGCGCGGGCACCATCGTCGGCAACAAAAAGATGACTTTCAAAGGCAAGACGCGCAGTTACCATATCGTCGAGCTGGTCGGCGACCGTGGCGAAGTGATGATCCCGATCGAAGTGGCCACCAGCATGAACATCCGCCCGGCTATCGAAGACCTGTCTATATTCAAGGAAATTTTTGCCCTGCCGCCAGCGCAGCTTTCTGACGATTACCGCTCTCGCCAGGCGCAGATCCAAAAGCAGATCTCCACGCGCGAACCCGATGCCATGGCCGGGGCGCTGCGCGATTTGTATTGGCGCGAGCAGACGGACAAGCTCACCTCGGTCGAGATGAAGATGAAATCCAACTTGATCAAGATGCTCAGCCACGAAATCGCCGTCATTTGCAGCGATATGAATGTCGAAAAAGCCACCAGCTATCTGTCTGAGATGCTCTATGATATGGTGCAGCAGGAAAGCGACGAAGCCGAAGAAGTCACCCTGACCTGAGCCGGTGTTTTTATCCAGCAGACAACCGACCAGCCTAGCTAGAATGAAGCCCAATGCGCGGAGGTAGAGCGATGCAGCAATTGATAGAAACTCCAGCAATCAGATGGATCATGGCGCACCCGCGGTTCAGCGCTTGGGTCGTGCTGGCGACGGGCATGGTCGCCTTGCTGGTGTACGAGGCGCGCAATGTCGGGCTGCTGCCCACGCAATGGATCGCGCTGATTGTCGCGACTATCCTGGTGGCCGGCGCCTGCATCTGGATCATCAGCTGGGAAGACAAAGACAACCCCGAAGATGTCGCCCAGGCCGATGCGGCAATCGGCGAAACCCAAGACCTGAACGACATGCTGAACATTGCGGCCGGGCAGCGCGCGGAGCAGCTCAAGAAAACATGAGCGCTGCAGCAGCCCGCCTTGTCTTGCCCGCGGCGGCTTACCAAGACAGCTACATAGACGCCGTCTACGAATACATCCGCGCAGGGCACAGGGACCTTTGGCAACCCGAGATTCTGCGCGCCAACTTTGACGAATATTTGCAGACCCTGCGCGATAAAGAAACCGCCCCTCTGGCTGGCATGGTGCCGGCGACACTCTATTGGCTTGTTGCGCCCGGCGGCATCTACGCGGGAGAGCTGGACCTGCGGCATGTCCTAACCGACGATTTGCGGCGCTTTGGCGGGCACATCGGCTACAGCATCCGCCCATCGCTGCGCAGACAAGGATATGGCAGGCAAATCTGCCGGCTGGGTATCGAAGCCGCCAGCGCGCGCGGTATCGGCGATATTCTGATAACCTGCGCCGACGACAACATCGCCTCGCGCAAGATCATCGAAGCCAATGGCGGCGTGCTGAATGACAAAATTGATGCCGGGCAAGGCGTTTTGACGCGGCGTTATTGGGTGCGCCCCGCAGCGCCGACCCCACAAGCGCCAGCAACGCAGCCAGCCCCGCCGCCGATGCGATAGCGATTGCGCGCCACCAACCGGTAGGCACGGTTGCCCAGCCAAGCCGCGCCAGGCACATGCAGCAGCAGCCACACGGGCATCCCCAAAGGCAGCTCCCGCAGCAAACGCCGCAGGCCAGCAAAGCCTGACAACCATTGTGCGCCGACCAACACATGAATCTCGCCCATCATCGTTGGCTTTGGCTGCGGCTCGATTGTATGCAGGTCGATGAACGCGATGCGATCGCGCCAATCCAGCCCGCGCAGCCAGCGGCAACAGGCACGGCACAGGCGGCACTGCCCATCATAGAATGCGCTAATCGCTGCGTCTTGCACGGCACATCCCAAAAAACTCTCCGAGGTGCAGATAAACTTCAACGCGGGCAACACTGCCAGCCAGTCAAAATCACTACCTTGCCCAGCCTATAGTATACTCTTGCGATGCTGCCGCTTCAAATCGAATTGCGCAACTTCCTGGCCTATCGCGCGCCTCCGCCGATCTCCTTCGCGGGCATCGGACTGGCCTGTTTGACCGGCCGCAATGGCGTGGGCAAATCGTCCCTGCTGGATGCCATGACCTGGGCGCTGTGGGGGCGGGCGAGGGCGCGGCGCGACGAAGACCTCATCCACCTCGGGCAGACGGACATGTCGGTTGCGCTGGACTTTGAGCAAGAGGGCTTGCGCTATCGGGTGCAGCGGCGGCGTTCCCGAACTGGCGCCGGCAGCCGCGGGGCGCTGGATCTTTGGGTGATGGGCGATCTGGGTCTGCGCTCTATCAACGAAAATAGCATGCGTCGCACACAAGCCAAGATCAATGAGACCTTGCGCCTGGATTATGAAACTTTTGTGCATTCGGCTTTCTTGCAGCAGGGACGCGCCGATGCGTTCACGTTGAAGACCGCCGCCGAGCGCAAACGCATCCTGTCAGAAATTCTCGGGCTGGACCAATGGGCGGATTATCAAACCGCGACCAAAACGCGCCTGTCTGCCAACGTCGCCGAGACCGAGCTGATGCAGGGTGAGTTGCGCCGGTTTGCTGCCGAAATCGAGCGCGCCCCGCAACTGCAAGCCGAGCTTGAATCTGCCCGAGAGGCGCTGGATGCTGCTCAAACCGAGCTGGACCAAATCAGCGCTGCCTATGACAAAGTGGCGAATTCCAGCCTGGCGCTGCGCCGCGAAAACGAGAATCTGCGCGAGCTGGCAACGCGCATCGGCGACCGCCAGTCTGATATCAGCGCCGTGGCCAGCGAGATCTCCCGCCAGAACGAAAGAATCGCCGGCTATCAGCAGACCATAGCCCAGAGCGATGCGATCAAAGCCGGCTATGCCAAACTGCAGGTGGCGCGCAACAGCCAAAGCGCGATCGCCGAGCAACTGGCTCGACAGCAAGAATTGGAACGGCGGGTCTATCGGCTGGAGCGAGAACTGGGCGAGCAGGCCGCGGCGCTGGAACGCGCTGCCGATGTCATCCGCGAGCGAATCCGCGCTTTGCAGGGCATTTGTTCCGCCGCCGCCGAGCACGATATCGCCGACTTGCAGGCGCAGCTGGGCGCGCTGGAGAGCCTGGCGGCGCAACGCGACCAAGCCAATGCGCGTGTGCAGGCGCTTCGCGAAGAACGGTCGGGTTTGCTGGCCCAGCAAGCAGCCTTGCGGTCTCAAGGCACAGCCATCAACGAACGGCTGGAGCGGCTGGAGCGTGCCGATGGTGCCACCTGTCCACTCTGCGGGCAGGCGCTCACCCAACAGCACCGCGACGACATGCTGGTGCAACTGGCTGCGCAACGAGACGACATGCGCGCGGACTATCGACGTTGCAATATGGCGCTGAACGATATTGACAACCGGCGCGAGGCGCACGAACGCGACCTAGCGGGCTGGGCGCAGCGGCTGAACGAGTTGCCGGGCTTGCAGCAGCGCCTGGGCGCAGCCAGCGAATATGCCCGCCGCGCGCAAGCTGCCCAAGCCGACATGCAGCTGGAGACACATGCCCTGCAGCAGATCGTGACACGACTGGAAGCGGCGGATTATGGCGCGGAATTGCGACGACAGCTCGCTCAAACGCGCGAAGAACAAGGGCGCATCGGCTATGACGAAGACTCGCATGCCGAGCTGCGCGCCAAGCTGAAAGCCTATGACCGCTATGACCACGAGCAGACGCGGCTGGAATTCGCACAGCAGAGCCTGCCCGAAGCCCGGCGCGCCCATGACGAGGCAGCCGGGCGACAACAGGCGCTGCAGGTGGCGCTGGCGCAGGACCAAGACAAGCAGGCGCAGCTGCAGGAAACTATCGCCGCGCTACAAGAACAGGTGAAACTGGAACGCGATCTGCGCGCCCAGGTCGACCAGCAGCGCGCGATTGTGCTGGCGGCCAGCGAGCGCAAAACAATCGCCCAACAAGAATTGCTCGCGATTGAAGCCGGGCGCGCCAACAAAGAACGGCTACAGGCGCAGTTGGATTCGCTCCGGCACACAGCCAGCCTGCTCAACGAACTGCGCGTAGCCTTCGGACGGGACGGCGTGCCCGCCATGATCATAGACAGCGCCATCCCCGAGCTGGAGGCAAGCGCCAACGAGCTGCTGGCGCGCATGACAGAGCGGCGCATGTCACTTGCGCTGAGTACACAGCGGCAGCGAGCGAGCGGCGACTTGCAAGAAACTTTGGCTATCGCAATCGCCGACGAACTGGGCGCGCGGCCATATGAACTCTACAGCGGCGGCGAGGCATTTCGCATCAACTTCGCGCTGCGCATCGCCCTGTCAAAACTGCTGGCTCGGCGGGCGGGGGCACAGTTGCGCGCGCTGTTTATCGACGAGGGTTTTGGATCGCAAGACGAACATGGACGCGCCCGGCTGGTCGATGCCATCAGCGCCATCCGCAGCGACTTTGACCTCATTCTGGTCATCACGCATATCGACGACCTGCGCGACTCGTTCCCGCTGCACCTGCTGGTGGAAAAAACCAGCGAAGGCAGTATGGTAAGCTGGCAATAACAGGCAAAAGGAATGCGGGGAGGCAACAAATGACAAAACTGGAATCGCTGTTGTCGCGCGACGAAGTGAACTTCTATGTGGAGAATGGCTATTTGGGACCCTACTCCGCCATGCCGCCGGCTGAGATGGCGAACATCCGCCGCAAGATCGAAGACCAGGTGTTGGCGACCGATGGTCCCAACCCGCGCTCGCGCATGCAGTCGCGGCACATGGACCAGGCGGTGATCTATGACCTGGCGACACACCCCGCCATCATCGACCGCATCGCCGGCTTGCTGGGTCCCGATCTCATCGTCTGGGCGACCAATCTGTGGTTGAAAGAACCGGGCGGCGCGCAGATTCCCTGGCACCAGGATATCAATTTCTGGCCTCTCGAGCCGCCAGTGAACGCCTCAGCCTGGATCGCCATCGACGAAGTCACAGTCGAAAATGCCTGCGTACAAATCATCCCGGGGTCACATCGGCAATCGCTGCCACATACGCGAACCGAAGCCGGCATGGCATTTAACAAAATGGCCGACCCAACGACCTACGATGCCAACACGGCTGTCAATATGGAATTGCAGCCTGGCGAGTTCTTCCTGTTCAGCGAGCGGCTGCTGCACGGCTCGAGTCGCAATGCATCGCAAAAGCGGCGTCTGGGCATATCGGTGCGCGTAACCTTGCCGATGGTGCACATCAA
>JAJDZQ010000111.1 GCA_022824565.1 Anaerolineae bacterium
CCGACCGCTATGTGGTCGTCAGCGAGATCCCCAAGACCGGCGTGGGCAAAATGGACAAGAAAGCGCTGCGGGCAATGGTTGCGGATGGGGAGCTGGGGCCCCCAGCCCAAACCCCTCCCCCATGAAGAGGGAGGGGCTACCCCACCCCCCAACCCCCTCCCCGAAGCATCAGGGAGGAGGAGCGCATGCAGAGAAAATGAAATCTGATGCTCTATTTCTTGCAGATTAGCAAGGTTTGCACTGGTTTCTCGACGAGTCTCCTTTCCCCATTGATATGGGGAAGGGTTGGGGATGGGGTAGAATGAAACATGTCCTCTCCTCAGCTCCTTGTGGGGAGGGGCTAGGGGATGGGGGGTAAATTTCAATGAAAATCACGGACATCCGCACGAGCGCATTCCAGCACGAGATGGCGCGAGCGATCGGCGATGCCAACAACCCACGCGGACGGTCGCTATATGCTGGGCTGGCCGTCTTTTTGCAGACTGACGCCGGGTTGACGGGCGTGGCGCTGGGCAATCCTGGCCAGGCGGGGGCGATCGAGAGCCTGGCGCGCGATCTGCTTATTGGTCAAGATGCGCGCGGCGTCATCGGCTTGTGGCAGCGCATGGCGGACTTCGCATTCAAGGGCGGCAATCGCGGCGCAATCACCGATGTCATCGGGACCTTGGACCTCGCGCTGTGGGACCTGAAAGCCAAAGCCGCCGGCCAACCCCTCTGGCAGTGCCTGGGCGCGTCCAGCAACCGCGTGCGCGCCTATGCCAGTGGCATCGACCTGTGCCTGAGCGATGCGGCAATCGGCGCATTCTATCGCAAACAGGCGGCGCGCGGCATCTATGCCGGCAAGCTGAAGGTCGGCTTGGACCGAGAAAGTGACTTGCGGCGCATCGCGATCATGCACGAGGCTCTGGCGAGCAGCGGGGTGACGCCTGTGCTGCTGATCGACTCCAACGAATACTGGTCGCCCAAGCAAGCCATCCAGCATATTCGGTATTTCGAGCGGCATTACGAGTTATTTTGGGCGGAAGAGCCGGCGCGGCGCTGGGATGTGGCGGGTTTGCGCAAGGTATCGGATGCGGTGGGCGCGGCGGTGGCAACGGGCGAAAACCTGGACGATGCCGCCGACTTCCGGCAATTGATCTCGGCGCGCGCAGCCGACATTTTGCAGATCGGCGTGGGCACAGGCGGCATCAGCGGCGCATGGCGGGTCGCGCAGATGGCGGATGGATTCGACTTGCCAGTTTCGGTGATGAATTGTCCGGGCAACTTCATGGCGCACTTCGCCGCCGTCCTGCCCAATCACATCTGGATGGAAGTGGTGGATGCCGGGCGGGATGTCGTCTTTGCGCATGACAGCCGTGTGGAAGACGGGCATATCGTGCTGGGCGATGCGCCGGGCAACGGCATCTTGTTTGACGAAGAGAAACTGGCGAAATACGCGATCACGCAGGTCGCGGCGGAGGCGAGCCCGAGCCCGTGGGGGCGGCGTGTCGGCGCGGGTTTGGTTGTGGTGGGGGAGTAGGGGGGGCGCTGGGAGAATTGCCACAGAGGCACAGAGACACAGAGGGTTGTGTCAAAGAGACACATAGAAAAGCGGCGGATTGTGAGATTGATAAGTTGGTGTATCAGCTGTATGGGTTGAGTGACGATGAGGTGCGGGTGGTGGAGGGCGGGTGAGCGTTGCACATCTCTCATACGGCTTTCTTACGTTGAGCAGATATGATGATTTAGTCGATAGGACACTAGGTGGAGCAACAAAATATGGACATGTTAGGCCAAGAAGGTAAGGAACGTGCCTGGCATCAACTATATGAACAATTTGTTCGGCCAGAGTTGGACAAACGATCCGATGTAGCTTGGAGTGACATTAACAAAGTATTGATTAAACTCCCGCAAGACTCTGATCCTATAGTAGAGTTTAACAATGAAATTCGGTTCATATACAAGGTTGAGGATCCTGTTGAAAGAAGCGCAGGTGAGATGTTAGGATTCCATGAAATCAGGGAAATAAAGGAAGTTCTCCCACCAACTGTAGATGGAAGACCTGTAGCATTTGTATATGCTTGGCGAGCAGGCGCTACAATACGCTTCACGTTTGACTTCCGTCCTAATTCGCCTGATTTTGAGGAAGAAAACCACAAGCTAGCACCGGCTTTACAATATCGCCTTGAATGTGAACTGCTTGAATTGATTCTGATGCCGGTTGTTGATTCAATTGACAGACTATTAGACATCGGACTATCGGCTTTTCCTGCGCTGATTCCTTATCCGCTAAATAAAATCTCCAAATATATTCATGACAACGAGCACATTGAGGCTTTGAAGCTAATAAAAATGCACTGCGATAACACATTTCTTGAACAACTTGTCCTAAAATGGTATAGTTACGAGATGCCAAGAGAGAGAAGAGCTCTATATGATCAAGCATTAAAAACGCATGCATGTGGCCTATATGTTGTTACAATAAATGCGCTAATGGGGGAGTTTGAAGGAATCATTACAGAATGGCTAACTAAAACTTTAGCAGATGGCGAAGTAACTGACCTTGGAAGTTACAACAAAAAGTTCGAGAAATTCAAATCAATCGTGGAAGCAGCCACCCCACTAGAAACCATCGAACATAAGGTACTACAATCCATTACCAAATTCCTTATTTCACCAGACACTTTGTTGCAGAAGTTCAATATAGTTGAATGGAACAACCCGAGCATAAATGTAAACAATCCATCTCGACACATCATTCAGCACGGCAAGCATGTTCCGGAATACTACACGAGGATTAACTCAATCAAAATGTTCTTAGTAATTCACAGTATCTATTGGTGTATCTATTACTATGAGACCTACAAACGAGACATACGCCAAGAGCAGCAATGATTTACAATCTGTGTGAGAAACTCCCGCGAAATCCTAACGCCCCTTCGTGCCCTTCGTGTCTTTGTGGTTAAATAACCCTCTGTGCCCTCTGTGTCCTCTGTGTCTTCCTTGCCCTCTGTGTCCGCTGTGTCTTCTGTGGTAAAAATAGCCTGCGTAACGCCCACCACCAGGAGCGACTCCCCATGCCCCAAAAAACCGGCGGCGAAGCAACCGTAGACGCCCTCATCGCCCACGGCATCCACACCTTGTTCGGCTTGCCCGGCGTGCAGAACGACTGGCTCTACAACGCGCTTTTTGACCGGCGCGAGCAGATCACAGTCATCCACACCCGGCATGAAGAGGGCGCGGCCTACATGGCATTTGGCGCGGCCGCGGCGACTGGGCAGCCGGCTGTTTTTAATGTCGTGCCTGGTCCTGGCTTGCTCAACGCCGGAGCGGGATTGGCCAGCGCCTATGCGGTCAACACGCCGGTTTTCTGCATCGCCGGGCAGATCCACAGCGCGCGCATCGGCAGAGCTTTGGGCGACTTGCACGAGATCCCGCAACAATCGGCGGTGTTAGCTGGGCTGACAAAGTGGAGCGAACTGGCGCTGCACCCGGCCGATTGTGGGCGTCTGGTGGCGCGGGCTTTCCAGGAGCTGCGTTCTGGTCGTCCGCGTCCGGTTGCGCTGGAGATCCCGCCGGATGTGCTGAAGCTGCGCACAGAAGTGCCGAAAACGCCGCTGCCTCTGCAGTCATACGCGCCACCGCTGGATGCCGGCGCGATCGAAGCGGCCGGGCAGCTGTTGGGCAGGTCGAAGCGTCCGCTGATCTGCGTCGGCAGCGGCGCGCAAAATGTCAGCGCAGAGGTCACGCAGTTGGCAGAAATGCTGGGGGCACCGGTCTTCGCCTATCGCACGGGCAACGGCGTGCTGGACAGCCGCAATCCGCTGAGCCTGAAATCGCCCGAGGCGCATGTCTATTACCAAAAGACCGACCTGTTGCTCGGCATCGGCAGCAACATGCGCCTGCCCTTGCAGCGCTGGGGAACCGACGAGAACATGACCATCATCCGCATTGATGTGGATAGCGCGGCCATGCCCCGCATCCAGCGCCCCGATCTGGGCATCGCAGCGCGGGCAGAAGAAGCCTTGCCGCCCTTGATTGCCGCGGTCGAGCGCCACAACCGCAAACGCGAATCCCGCAGCGAAGAGCTGTTGGAATTGCGCGCCGCTGCGCAGAAGAAAATGGCTTTTCTGGAACCGCAAAATACCTATTCGCGGATTCTGCGCGAAGAACTGGGCGAAGACGGCATCGCTGTCATGGGCATGACCCAGGTGGCTTATGCCGCGCGCGTCAACTTCCCCGTTTACAAGCCGCGCACCTGCATCACCAGCGGCTATCAAGGCACGCTCGGTTTCGCTTTCCCAACCGGCCTGGGCGTCAAGGTGGCGAAGCCCGCCGCGCCGGTGATTGCCGTATGCGGCGATGGTGGCTTCATGTACTGCGCGGGCGAATTGGCCGCCGCTGTGCAGCATGGCATTCCTTTGGTCGCGGTCGTTTTCAACAACGACGCCTATGGCAATGTGCGCAAGATGCAGATCCGCGATTATGACGAACGGGTCATCGCCAGCGACCTGGTCAATCCCGACTTTGTCAAGCTGGGCGAAGCCTTTGGCGCAAATGCCTTCCGCGCCGAGACAGAGAGTCAGCTGCGTCGGGCGCTGCGCTATGGCTTCAAAAGCGACTTGCCGACCCTGATCGAAGTGCCTATGGGCGATACACCCAGCTTCGACAGCCTGTATGACCAGGGAAGGGTGCGCCCGCCGCAGCATGCCTGAGTCGATCCTGCCGCCAAAATCCGCAATTCATGCGCGATTAATAACCTTGATCGGCGTCTGCGACCGCGTCTTCTTCGCCGGGTTGCCGGGCGTGGGCAAGAGTCTGCTGCTGCAGCAAATGGCGCTGTTGGCTGCCGAGGCCGGGCGCGAAGTTGCGCTGTTGCAGTGGGATGTGCTGCGCCAGCCTTTTGAAACGCCGCGTTATCCCCTGCAAGCTGGCGCGACGCATCCGCTGGTTATCCGCGCGGCCGGCAACTGGTTGCGCGCGCAGCTGCCAAACCTCACCTGCGACTTGCTCATCGGCGAATTGCCTCTCATTGGCGGTCGGCTGATCGAGCTGGCGCAGACGCGGGACGATGCCGCCGAGCCGCTGCTGCGGACTGCGCGCACGCAATTTGTCGTGCCTGTGCCCTCGCGTGAAGTGCGTGCCAGCATCGAAGCCAAACGCGCCCAAACAATCGCCGCGCCCCGGCATGCAAATGAAGCTGATGACGCGCCGCCGAATATCCTGCGCGCGCTGTGGCGAGACCTGCAAACACTGGCGCAAACGCTCGATCTGGCAAAGCAGCCCCGCGACCAGGCCTACTGCCCAGAGACTTATGCCGCTGTCTACCTGCAGCTGCTGCGTCACCGCCATGCGAGCCTGTTGCCAGTGGAAATGCTCTTGCCAACTCGTGGCTCGGTGTATGCGCATCTGGCCGAATTGCCGCAACTGCGCGCCACGCCAGACGAAGCGCAAGCCGCGCTGCGACAGGCAGAATCGAGCCCCGCCGCGCCAGCCTGGTGGCAGGTGTGAGTCTGCCCCCCTCGCCCCCCCCGACAGGTTCACCCCCTCGGTCCCCCCGACAGGTCAGGGGGAGGGCTTAAATGGAAGGGGCTGGGGGAGGGGTAGTAGCAAGCCATGTGTTTTCCAAATCCGTGTTGCGGTTTTCTCACACAGCGCAGACCTGGAACGCCTCGCGCAGAGCAGACCGCCAGTCGCCGGTCGGCACAAATTCTTGCCCGAGATAGCC
>JAJDZQ010000046.1 GCA_022824565.1 Anaerolineae bacterium
GTGTGTCCAGCCAGGTCGACCACCGTTACGCCGGGCGCAATCTCGTCCCCCGCGCTCACAAAGGTGAAACGGTCTTGCAAGCTGCGGAATTTTTCCAGCAGCGCTTGATCCGCCGCAGCGCTCGAGGCCGCCCAGCGCCCCATCCATTCGTCCCATTCGGCTTGTAACGTGATATAACGCGCCTCTGTATACACGGGCGCGCCAGCTTCGTCGCACAAGCCAGCGATGTGGTCGCTGTGGAAATGCGTGAGGAAGATGATGTCGATGTCGCCTGGCGCAAGCCCCAATTTGCCCAACCCGCGCAATACGCCGCCCATGCCTGGCGGTCCCGCCTCGCCAAAGCCGACATCGGCCAAGATGCGCGTCCCGCCGCTGTTAATCAGCAGCAGGTTCAGGCTGCCGCTGGGCTCGTCGTCGCCGAGCGCCGCATCGACAGCGGCTGGATCGGCGTTGGGATAGCGCGCGATGACATTGGCGCGGTCCATGAATGCGCTGCCCTCTTGCAGCACGGCGCATTCGAGTTCGCCAGTCGAGAATAGATGCACGGACATGTCAAATCCCCCCGAAAACTCTGTGATGATTGCGAATTGCGGCGGCGCAATCGTAGGCGGAAGCGCTCCCAAATGCAACCCCTCCCCCAGCCTTCCCCCAAGAGACAGCGCAGGGGCGAGGCGGCGACTCGCCCATTTAACCCCTCCCCCAGCCCCTCCCCGACGATACAGCGCAGGCGCTAGGCGGCGACTCGCCCATTTAACCCCTCCCCCAGCCCCTCCCCGACGAGTCAGGGAGGGTAGCCAATGCCTTATGCTCCTCCCGGCCCAACAGGCGGATTGATGGGGTGTGAAAAGCCCCTCCCTCATTTTGGGGGAGTGGTATGGGGTGGGGGTCAGCCTCCCCCTGACCTGTCGGGGGGCTTGAAGGGGTATTCCCCTACGCGCTGCCCAGCGTCAATGCCGTCAGCAGGAATATCAGGCCAGCGCCCATCCGCCCCAACATGACGGCGAGGCTGGAATCGGCGAGCACACGCAGCAGACAAAAGGCAAAGGCCAGCGCAGCCGGCAGGACGATGCCATGCCAGAGCAGTTGGTAGGCATCGCCCAGCGCAGCCACAAATGCCAGCAGATGCAGCAGTGTCATCAAAGCGCTCGTGATGATGATCCCCGTCCAGGCACCCAGCCGCGACCGCAGCGCCGGCAGCAGCACCGCCTGGAACACCAGGGTCTCGGCGATGGGCTGGGCAATGACCACCAGCAGAGCGCCCAGCACGATCAGCTCTGCCCCGGCCTCGGGCAAGCCAAAAATCGTCGGCATGGGCAAGAAGCGCCCGCCCAGCAAACCGATGACCAGGTCGAGCGTCAGCCCAATGGCGACTCCATAGAGCAGCGCCAAGGCCAGAGGCTGGTTGCCGCGGCGCAATTTCATGGCCTTCCAACTCGCCGGGCTGCTGCGGCGGCTCACCAGCACAAAAGCGCTGCACAAAGCCATGCCCAGCGTCCAACTGAGCATCAGCAGCTGCGGCTCTGGCTCTGCGCTGCCCAGCACAATGGACGCCAGCGCTGGTCCCACGATGGTCAGGCATACAAACAGAGCCAGCCAAGCCAGCCAGGCGCTCGGCAAACCCCAGGGCGGTGGCTCTTCCAGGCTGGCGAGCTTTTGACGCAGGGTCATTTCGCGGCGGTCGGCGGTCATGCGCAGAGTCTCGTTATTGTGGGCTGGTCTGCGCGCCTATCGGTCTGGCGTAGCTGACGGTCATTCGCCACGCATCACCTGCTCATAAACGGCGAGCGTCTCTTGCGCTGTTATTCGCCAGCTATAGCGACTGGCCAGCGCCAGCCCCTGGTTGATCATGGCATCGCGCAGCGGCTGCTGGATGAGCAGGGCGATGATCGCGCCAGCCATCTCCCGCGCATTATCGACGATGTAGGCGGCATCTTCCAGTATCTCCTCAAAGACGATGGCGTTTGAAGTGACCACCGGCGTGCCCGATGCCATGGCTTCCAGCGCCATCAAACCAAAGCCCTCGTAGAGGCTGGGGAAGACAAACACATCGGCGAGGCGATACAGCGCTGGCTTGTCGGCCTCGTCAACAAAGCCGATCCAGCGCACATAATCAGCGATTTGCAGTCGGCGACTATATTCGCGCAGGTCGGGGTAGAGCCGGTTGTCGTAGGCTGGCTCGCGCCCGGCGATGACCAGCGGGAATGTCTCTCCATCCGCTTCGCCGACATAGGTATAAGCCAGCAGCAGCATGTTGACTTGCTTGCGCCAGTCGAAGCCGCCCAGATAGAGCACAAAGCGCTCGGGCAAGTCGTACTTTTCGCGCACAGCTTCATCGTGCTGGCTGCCCAGCCGCGGATGAAAACGTTGGTCTGGCGCGAGGTAAGTAACGGCGATCTGCTCGTCGGCCATGCCCAGCTGTTCTTCAATATCCAGCTTGGCCGTCTCGCTGATGGTGATGAGGTGGTTGCTGCCGCGCGCTGCCGCACCGACCAGTGAAGTGTAGAGGCTGGTGAAAAAGCCGCTCTGATATACCGGATAGAGCAGGGGGATGACATCCAGCACGGTCGTCACCAGCTTGACCGGGCAAGCCAGTGGCGTCCCCCAATAGGGCACATGGGCGATATCGGCCTGCAACTGACGGGCGGCCTGGGCGAAGGCGCGCTGCTCGAAGTACACCTTGCCCGGTTTGCCAGCCCATCTGCCCGCATTGATCGCGCGCACGCCGTCGGGCAAGTCGGCCGGCGACTGGATGTGTGGCGGCAGCACCAGCGACAGGTTCAATTCGGGCGCGACCTGGCATAGGCTCGCCAGCAAATGTCGCAGGTATTGTCCGCTGCCGGTGGCTGGTTGATCCCAAAACCAGCCGTTAATCGCGATGTGCATGGCTGTTCACGCGGCTTTCCAAAAAAGCGCTGCAAGACAAGAAGTAGATCCAATAAAGTAATGCAACAAAATGAAGGAATGTCGTAGGGGCGACTCTTGAGCCGCCCACATGGTAATCGGCGGCGTTGTGGGCGAGGCAAGTCTCGCCCCTACAGGTTCCGAATATGAGCGACATTGCTCGGTTGCGCATGACAAGCTTGTTCTTATTAGGACTTTGTCCGAAGCCGATTCTGGCGCGTCAAAGCAGCTGCTGTTGGAAGTAAGCGATGATCTGGTCGATCGTCTCGTCCAGCGGTGTCACTGGCTGCCAGCCAATCGCCTGGTGGATCTTGTCGATGCTGGGCACGCGCCGGCGAAAATCTTCAAAACCGGCTTGCCGATAGGCTTGCTCGTAGGGCACCAGCTGAATATCTGAAGCGCTGTCGGCTCGGTCGCGGATGCGCTGCGCCAACTGCAAGATGCTGATTTCTTCGGTGCTGCCGATGTTGTATAGCTCGCCGATGGCCTTGTCGGTTTCTGCCAAGCCCTGGATCGCCGCGACCACATCATAGACATTGCCAAAGCAACGTTGCTGGTTGCCATCGCCATAAACCTGGATGGGCTGGTTCGCCAAAGCCCAACGGACAAAACGCGGCACAACCATGCCATATTGCCCGACTTGCCGCGGACCGACTGTGTTGAAGAGCCGAAACAACGTGACTGGCAAGCCGAGCTCGGCGTGATAGGCAAATGCCAGGAATTCGTCAATCGCCTTGGATGCGGCATAGCTCCAGCGGCTGCGCAGGGTGGGTCCGCTGAGCGTGTCGTCGTCTTCGCGGAAAGGGAAGTTCACGCCTTTGCCATACACTTCGGAGGTCGAAGCCAACATGAGACGTCGGCGATAGCGAGCGGCTGTTTTCAGGATGACCTCGGTGCCGCCGATATTGACTTCTATGGTATTGATGGGGCGGTCGACGATATTGCGCACGCCCACCACCGCCGCCAGATGGAAGATGATGTCGCATTCGCTGACCAGCCGGTCGATGACATGGATGTTGCGGATATCTTCCACCGCATAACGAAAGTTGGCTTGCGACTCCAGCAACTGGATATTCTCCAGCCGTCCGGTGGACAAATTGTCGATGATGGTTACCTGATAGCCTTGCCGCAGCAGGCGCTCGGCGAGGTGGCTGCCGATGAAGCCGGCGCCGCCAGTGATTAAGGCGCGGATCATGCCATATCCTTTCGTGTTTGCAGCATCCAGTCTACACGAGGACTCTACACGCGAATAGCCGCCTGTGCGCAGTGGCAGACGGGCAATCGCAGCAAAACATCATCTCGCTATGACAGCGCCGAAGGGTACGAAACTCAACACAGAGAACACAGAGAGCACAGAGAACACAGAGACAAACCCCTGCATTTCTCTCGGTGTACTCTCTTTAACTCGGTGTACTCGGTGGTTAGTCTTTCTTTCTTGCGTTACCTTTTGTGGCAAAAAACAAGCTAATGCGATTGCCTTGGCTTTGTAGCCAGTCGTCATATTCAGAGTCGGCGCGCCAGGTAGAGCGTGGTCACTTGTTCGCGGATTATTCGGCCGCCGCAGGTTTCGATTATCAGCTTCTTGATCGCCGCTAGCAGGTTCTTCTGCGTGTCGGGCGGCAGCGCCAGATGATCGGAGAATGTGCCGAGCAAATCAATATAGGCGTCGGCGCTGTAGCAGAGGTTGTATGGGTAGCGCTTGACATGGGCAGGTTGGAAGCAGCCGCTTGTGGCGATTGGCGCGCTGAACTCATCGGGCAGCTGGTCGGGCGGGGGCGGCGGCTGCCACTTGGCTGCCAAAGCCGGCGCATGTTGGCGATAGGCGCTTTGCAGAGACGCCATGCAGTCGCGGCTTAGCTGGCTTAGCGCGGGACGATGCCAAAACAGGGCGATGCAGCCGCCCGGTTTGAGCGCGCGGCGCGCCTTGAGAAAGCGTGTGGCCGGGTCTAGCCAGTGAAATGCCGTCGCCGCAACCAGCAGATCATAGGCAGCCGCCGGCAAAGGCAGCTTGTCATAGTCGCCGTTGGTTATGCGCACATGGGGAAAGCTCGCCAGATTGCCACGAGCGAGTTCTGCCAGCCGCGTGCTCAATTCGATGCAGTCGATTTGATAACCGCGCCGCGCCAAAGACTGGGTGGCTTGCCCGCTGCCACAGCCGACTTCCAGGATGCGCGCCTTTGCGTCCAACTGCGCAAATGACTGGATGTCGTCAAAGAGCGCTTCTGGATAGGTCGGTCGCGCACGATCGTAGCGATCTGCCGCCTGGTCATAGAGCGCGCGCCTGCTCACCTGTGTCATCTGTTCAAAAGCGGTTCTGCATCGACTCGGCATAACCCGTCAGCTCGGCATAGCCATAGCCCGACTTGTCGCCGCTGATGGCCACCGCGCCTTCCCAATAGACGATTCCCGCGCTATGCAATTCCTGGTCGGCCAGCAAAGGCACAACAGCGATGCGCAAGCCATCATCGCCAGCCACAGCGATATCCCAACCAGCCGGGTATTCGACCTGGCTGTGCGGGCTGCGCCAGGTGTCTTGCGCGCGGATGGTGATCTCGTTGGCTTCGAGCTTGCGCGTGCGGCCGTCTGCATAAATGAGCAAGCCGCCAAAAGCTGCTTCGAGGCCACCGCCACGCAAGCGAATCTGCCCGACCATCAACTCGCTGCCGTCATCGAATATCAAGCCAAACCAGTCCCAGCCCTGCGCGTCTTCGCCCAATGCCGATGTGCTGAATTCGTGGTCCATCCAGCTGTGCCCACTGACAGCGAAGCGCTGCCCGTCCAGCAAAATCTGCCCACCCGTCACCAGCCGGCTCAAGCTGTAATAATAACTGGCATTGCCGACCTGGGCGCTCTTGGGGCTAAGGCCGCCTTCGCCTTGCAGGGCAGGCGCTTTGACTTGTTGCAGCGCCAGGTCGATGGCAAAGTCGTCGCTGGCGGCTGTGATTCGCGTCTGCGTGGCATCGGCATCTTCAGCGCGGACGCTCCAATCTTCCAGCCAAACATGATAGCGCGGTTGGCTTGCTGCGCCGGCCAGACCAGCTGCGCCACGCGCATATCGCGTATCGTGATGAAAAGCCCCGCGCGCGATGTCACTCACGGTAAAATGCGCAAAGTAGAGCTGATTACTGCGGAATTCCGATGTGGAGGGGGCTGGGGCCGCCGAAAGCGCCCGACGAAAGATCGTGAACTGGTAGCCAAAATGTCTGCCCGCCGCGTCGGCCAGGTTGCCTGTGTAATACCACCATTCGGTTTGGAATTCGGGATGCGCGCCATGATCTCGCGGGAATTGCCAGTCCCAGGGTTCGATCGCGCGGGCGAAGCCACTGGTGTCAATTGGCGGCGCGTCCAGTTGTGCGCGCGCGCTCAAGGTGCCGTTGGTCATCGGCTCGACCAAGCTGATGCCGAAAAAGACGACAACCGCAATCAATAGCAAGAGGGCTATAACGCGCCAATTCATGCTGCGATGCCTCTGTTCGCTTCATCTATCCTTGTACCATACAACGCGCTTGTGCAAACAGATGCAGCAGCTACGCAAGCAGGGCAATCGCATTACATTGTTCTTTTGCCACAATAGAAAATGCAAGAAAGAAATACAAACCACCGAGTACACCGAGAGAAAAGCAGGGGTTTGACTCTGTGCGCTCTGTGATCTCTGTGCACTCTGTGTTAATTATTGATGTCTCCGCCGCCTCTCCTTTGACAAGCCGGGGCAGGGAATTGCGTGGTTTGAACAATCGCGCAAAAGTTAAGCTGGGCCAGCCAGTCCCAGCACGGCATGCAGCAGCACATTGCAGACGGCTTCCAGGTCGGCTGGTTCGGCGCTTTCCGATTCGTGATGGCTGATGCCGTCTTTGCATGGCGCGAAGAGCATCGCCGTGGGAGCGCGCTTGGCAACATAACAGGCATCGTGCCCGGCACCCGATGTGATGCGCTGATGCGCGATGCCCAGCCGCGCGCAAGCCAGCTCGAGCCGCTCAACACAATCGGCATCGAATGCAACCGGCTGCGTATCCGAGATTTGCGCCAGGGACAACTCCAGCCCATATTCTGCCGCCGCTTCTGAACAAGCTCTGCGCAGCGCCGCATCCATTGCCTGCAATGTGGCCGCGACTGGATGACGCAGATCAACCGTGAAATCGACGCGTCCGGGGATGACATTGCGCGAGCCGGGACCGACCGTCACCTGGCTGCCCACCGTGCCGCGAGCCAGGGGCGCATGTTCCCGCGCGATCTCGTCCACCGCCAGCGCCACCTTTGCCAGGCCCAGCAAGGCATTGCGCCGGCCGGTCATGGGAGTCGAGCCGGTGTGCGAAGCAAAACCTGTCAGCGAGATGTCATACCAGCGAAAACCTTGCGCGGCATCGACCACGCCCACAGGCATGCCAGCCGATTCGAGTATGGGTCCTTGTTCAATGTGACACTCAAAGAATGCGGAGAACTCTCGCTCGTGAACAGGCCGCGCGCCGCAATAGCCGATGCGCCTGAGCTCGTCCAACAGCGTCGCGCCCGTATCAACCGCCCGCCGTGATTGCGCCCAGTCCAACGCAAAGACGCCGCCATATACTCCCGATGCCAGCATGGATGGGGCAAAGCGCGCGCCTTCTTCGTTTGTCCAGTTGACGACTTCCAGCGGCTTGGTCGTGGCGATGCCGTGGTCGTTCAGGGTGCGCACCACTTCCAAGCCCGCCAGCACGCCAAAAACGCCATCAAAACGACCGCCGAACGGCTGCGTGTCCAGGTGGCTGCCCATGGCGACCGGGGCTTGCGCCTCATCGCGGCCGCTGCGCCGAGCGAACATGTCACCCAGTTCATCGACTTCCATGCTCAAACCGGCCTCGTCGCACCAGCTGGCGAAGAGATCGCGGGCGGTTTTGTCGGCGTCGCTCAGGGTCAGGCGGTGGCTGCCACCATTGGCTGTCGCGCCGATTTCCGCCATCTGCATGATGCTCTGCCAGAGGCGCCCGCCATCTACGCGCAGCTGCTCGCTCATCGCCCTCGCTCCCCCCGACAGGCCAGGGCGAGGCAAAGCACGCGCAAGCGATTCCGATTCCGCGGCATAGAAGCCCCTGCCTCATTTATGGGATGGGGGAAATAGCGCCATAGCAACATAGTCAGCACTCCCGTTTCTATTGGGCGACCGGGTCGTTCACCCGCCGCTGCTGCAAACGCAGGACATCTTTCAAGCGCTTCACAATTTCGGCATGGTCTGCGCTGTCGACCAGATCATTCGTCTCCCAAGGGTCAGCCGCCAGGTCGAAGAGCTGCCAGGTCGCTGCGCCTCCGACCATGGTCAAGATCAGTTTGTGGCGCTGGTCTTTTATGCTGCGCTGATACGGCGCTGCGCCGGGCTGCCCAAACACGCCTTGATATGCCGAAAATACGACATCGCGGTGGCTATCGCGCTTGCCTGTCAACAGGGGATTGATACTCTGCCCGGCGCATGCTTCTGGCACTGGCACGCCCGCTCGTTCCAGCAAGCTGGGATAAAGATCGTGCAGGTAGAGCCGAGCGTCACTGCGCGCACCGGCCGCTATGCCCGGTCCGCGCATGAGTAACGGGATGCGCATGCTGTGGTCATATAGATTCTGTTTGCCCATCAAGCCATGCTGCCCGACTCCCAAGCCATGATCAGCCGTGTAGACAACGATTGTGTCTTCGCTCAAACCATTGGCAGAAAGCGCCGCCAATATGCGACCGATTTCCATATCCTGATGCGAGATCATGCCGTAATAATCGGCAATGTGCTGGCGGATTTCGTTTTCGGCGCGCGGATAGCCAGCCAGCACTTCATCGCGAATATCGCGCACGCCGATGTCGAATGGGTGCTCTGGCGCGTAGTTGGGCGGCAGCGCGATGTCCGCCGGGTCGTACAGATTGTCGTAGGGCGCTGGCGGTGTGCGCGGATCGTGCGGAGAAGTCAAACTGATGTAAGCGAAAAAAGGCTGTGCCTCGCTCGCCTGCACATCCAGAAAGCCGATCATCTCATCAGCAAAAACGGTCGTAGAAAAGCCATCGGCGATATAGCTGTCTTCGGCTTCATACACGCCGCTGGGGTCAAAATCCTGCACCGGCACGGCGTATTGGTCGGACATGCCGCCGAAGAAGATTTTGCCGCCGCCAGCAAAACAGCGCGCAAAGCTGCCGCTCCGATTGTGCCATTTGCCGGTCGCAAAGGTGGCATAGCCGTCCGCCCACAGCAATTCTGGCAGCAGGGGCGCAGCGTCTGGCAGGGGATCGGGCGTGTCAAAAAGGTGCTGCCCCGACATGAGCATGCCGCGGCTGGGCATGCAGACAGCGCCCGATGTCGAGCCCATGATGTGCGCCTGCGTGAAACCCGTGCCCTCCGCCAGCAACTGGTCCAGGGTCGGTGTCTGCGCAGCTTCGATACCCAGCGCGCTGATCGCGGAATGGCGGTGATCATCGGCGATGATGAAGAGGAAGTTTGGCCGGCTCATATACCCGTCCATTTTATTCGATGCGGATAGGTGGAGAGCTTACCTTTGCACAGTCTGCCCCGCAAGTGATGCTGAAAAATTGCCCAGCCCTGTCATTAGTTCGTAAGCATTTTGTGCTAAGCTTGCGGCGACCACAGAAAAAGGACTCGATACCCATGCGCCTTTTGCTCATTGTGCTTTCGTTCTGTCTCTTCGCTATGGCCACAGCGGGCCAGGACCGCCAGGCTGAGCTGTTGCTGATGCACGATTCTGGCGTGGTCAGCGCGGCCTGGAATGCCGACGATACGCAGATCCTCACCGCTAGCGAAGCGGGCCTGCTGCAGATCTGGACTGTGGACGATGGCGCGTTGCAACTGACGATAGAGCATGGCGATAGCCCGCTAACCCACGCCCATTGGCTGGGTTCTGACACGATCTTGTCCGCGGACGAAAGCGGTCTTGTCCGATTGAACGATGCGACTACGGGCGCGGCGCTGCAAAGCTGGCAGATTGCGGGCAAGCCGGTCGCATTAGCGGGCAATGAGGCGGGAACGCAAGCGCTGATCTTCACCGATGCCGGCGCGGGGGCGGTGCTTTCGCTGGCGGATGGCGGCACGATTACAGATTTCGCAGTCGATGCCCAGATCAGTGGCGCCGCCTGGAATGAAAACGAAGACCGCGTGCGCGCCTGGTCAGAGACTGGCAGTGTCTACAGCTGGCATCTGCAAACGGGCGAAGCGACACAGGCACGCCCCCCTCATCGCGGCTTGCTGGGCGGGCTGGCCTGGAACGCCGATGACAGCCGCGTGCTCGCCTGGTTCAGCGACGGGCTCGTCAATCTCTACGAGTCGGATGGAGTCGCTATCGGGCGTGGGCGCATCAGTGGCGTGGTTCACAGCAGCTTCGTCCAGCGGGCGATCTGGTCGCGCGATGAGTCGCGGGTGATGTCCTGGGCGGGCGATGATACGGTGCATATCTGGGCGGCGGAAACAGGCCAGAGCCTGCAGGTGCTGCGTCATGAAGACTGGGTGATCGGCGCGCGCTGGAATGCGAGCGAGAGCCGGGTGCTGTCCTGGTCGCACATTTATGTCTATTTTTGGCAGAGCGAACAGCCGCAGCGCTTCCAACATGACAACCTGGTGCGCGGCGCAGTCTGGAATAGCGATGGCACGCGCATCTTGTCGTGGTCTTGGGACAAAACAGCGCGAGTTTGGGATCTCTAATCTGCCTCGCTTACAGCAGACCAACCAGCGCCACAACAGCCAACGGCGTCAGCAAACCGATCAATGTGCCTTGCATAATCTGCAGTGGCGTATGCCGTTTTAGCACCAGCCGCGCCAGCACAACCAGCAGCAGCAGCGGCACATAAGCCAGCGCTGCGCCCAGGTCATAGACGATCGCCGTGGCCGATACGATGCTGGTGATAGCCATGGCATGCAGGCTGATGTGGCTGAAAAAAGTGCCCAGCAAGATGATCGACAACTCGATGATGCTCACCAGCGTAACCAGCGCAATGACCGGGCTGGCTTCAAAATGCAGCGCAATCAGCAGATTGAGCGCGCCGGCGACGATGGCGATGGAGTAGGGGACATACCGCTCGCTGCTTTGGCGCATATGCATATCGCCGATCTTGCCAATGCGCACCATATAAGCCACGAAGCACATGGGCAAGATGCACACAGCCAGCGCGAAGAGCCCGGCAAAGATCAACGCAGCGCCCCGATCGCTGGCGGGCGGCACTGTCACCGCCAACACCCACACGGTCCAAACCAGCGGTGGACTGATGATGAGCGAAACAATATGCGCCCACAAATGCGCTTCGTACCGAACCCGTTGTCGCAAGACAGCCGGAAGTGGCAGGCGAATATCCATTTGCCTCGACTCATATACCGACGACAAACCGCATTATAACAGCGATTTACAAGCTGCTGGCTTGCCCCCACGGTCTCCCCAACAGGTCAGCTGAGGACAGGCCACTTTTTTCTAGCCCATCCCCGGCCCTTCCCCATATCAATGAGGAAGGGTGACTCGTCGAGAAACCTGTGCGTTTATGGCTAATCTGCAAGAAATCGAGCATCAGAATTCATTTTCTCTGAATGCGCTCCCCCTCCCTGATGCTTCGGGAAGGGGGTTGGGGGGTGGGGTAGACCCTCACATGCGCGCCCTCAGAAATCTGTCCTGTCCTCCCGTCCTGATGGGGAGGGGTTGCTGGCGTCAATCAGCTCCAGCAGCCCGGTCGGAACCAGCAACGGCGCATCTTCACTGCGAAAGGCAGCCAGCCGTTGCCAACTGGCTTCGTACAGCACTTCATTATCGTCCTCGCCGATTAAAAGGGCATCATCCCGATTCAGCGACTCGTCTACGAACCGTCCGTCGAAGATCAACGCGATTTCGTGCCCGGGCTTGCCTTCATAGACGAAGATGCTCTCCAGCGCGCCCAGGTAGGCGATATCGGCGACTTCTGCGCCCAGCTCTTCCATCACTTCTCGGGCGACGGCCTGTCCCCCGCGTTCGCCAAATTCGATTTTGCCGCCGATGGGACGATAGAACGTTTCGCCGCTGGATTTGTCGAAGCCGCGCGCCACCAGGATCTTTTCGCCACGCCGAAAGATGCACAGCGCCAGCGGGCGAATTCGCTGCTTGCGTTTGGATCGCTTGCCCATGCGTTACGGCCTGTGGCTCACTCCAGTTCGAATCGTGTGCCCAGCGCCTTGGGTGGGTCGGAGCGCAGGAATGCCCGCAGTCGTCGCTGCACTGCGCGCGGCATGTATTGCAGCAGCCTTTCGGTCAAGCCGCCACTCACCACCAGCAAGGTGACGATCATCAGCAGCCAGGGCAACGTATTGAGCAGCACGAAGGGGAAGCTGATTTCTTGCCCGAAGATGAACAAGCCGTTGGTCTGGATATTGCTGGAAACAGCCCGCAATGCCGCGAAAAGATAGGCGCCCAGCACAACGCGAAACGGATGCCAGCCGCCGAAGATCACGATGGCCAGCGCGATCCAGCCATCGCCCTGCATGGCCGGCGGACTGCTCCAACCCGGCTTGACATTCAGCGAATAGGTCGCCCCTGCCAAGCCGACCAACGCGCCACCCAGCGCCGTATACCAATATCGCAGCCGTTGCACGCGCGCGCCGCGAGCATAAGCCGCTTCTGGTCGTTCGCCGATGGCCCGCAGGGTCAAGCCGCCACCGGTGCGAAAGAGCCAATACCAAATGGCGAACATCAGCACATAGCTGAAATATACCAGCAGATTCTGGCGGAAGAGGATTGGCCCGATGACGGGCAGGTCGGACAAGACCGGGATGGCGTAGCGGGTAATTTGCGGGCCGGGGATACGCGTGAAGTTTGCGCCCAAAAAGCGCGCCAGGTCCGCCGCCAGCAGAGTCAGCACGAAGCCGACCGCCACTTGGTCGCGCCGCAGCTTGATGCTGGAAAAGCCGATCAACAGCGCGATCAACGCGCCGACCAGCATAGCTACTGCGATGCCCAGCAAGAGCTGCCCCGGCACATCCAGCACGCCGGCTTCTTGCGCAGTCCAGGCCGCTGCAAAGCCCAAAACCGCCGCCAGTGTCAAGCTGCCATCCAGCGATAAATTGACCACCCCGGCGCGCTCGGTCACCGTCTCGCCCAGGCTGGCGATAACCAGCGGAGTGGCGGTGCCGACGATGCTGCCCAGGGTATTGAGGAATTCGGGATTCATGCCCCCTCTTTTGACACAGAGTTCACAGAGTTCACAGAGGAATCATTTTGGTTGTCGCCGTCCTTCGCATTGGACTCCCTTCCCTGGTTCGTCGGGGAGGGGTCGGGGGATGGGGGAGCTTCGTCGGGAGTGGGGTCGAAGAAGACCTCGCGCACGCCCTGAAAAAGGATCACAAACAAGACGAGCATGCCCTGCATCACGCCGGCCAGCGACGAGTCCAGCTTTAGCGACGGCGCGATCTGCAAACGGGTGCTGCCCGTCAATATCGCGGCGAAAGCAAAAGCGACAAGCGGCACCCACAGCAGGCGGATGCTCAACAGCAGCACCACCAGCAGCCCCAAAAAGCCGATGCCGCCCGAAGCCAGCGGACGCAGGTTGTCGAATGTGAAGAGCACGCGATAGCTGCCCGCCACCCCCGCCAGCGCCCCGCAAACCAGAAAGGCGCTCATGGAGGTGCGTTCTGTCGCCACGCCCAGCAACTGCGCCGAGCGCATATTTTTGCCCACCGCCTTCAGGTTCAGTCCCCAGCGCGTGCGGTTGAGCAAGGCATAGACGATCACAAAAGCCACCGCCACCAGCGCGATCATAAAGATGTTGACCGGGAATGTTGGCGCGAATTCTGGCAGCAGCGCCGGCTTGGGGAATGGCTCTGTACCTTGCGCCGAGCCACCGATGCGCGGCTGCCAGGGACCGGAAATCAGGTAAATCGAAATGACATTGACCAGCGCGTTCAAAGCCACGCCGCCGAAGATTTCGTTGACGCCCAGGCGGATCTTCAACGCGCCCACGATCCACGCCCAAAACATGCCGCCAAGCGCCGCCAGGCACAGCAGCAAAATATGCAGAAGCGGCGCAAGGAAGCCGTCCAGCAAGATATACTGCGCGCCCCAACTGGCAAATAGCGCGCCCATCATCATCTGGCCTTCCACGCCGATATTCCACAAACCAGCGCGAAAAGTGACCACCAGCCCGATGCTGACCAGGCTGAGCGGAATCCAGAAGTTGAAGACGCCGCCCAGCTTGCGCGTGTCTTTGAAAGCGCCCTGCCACAGCGCGTCCACGACATCCAGGGGGTCGCG
>JAJDZQ010000061.1 GCA_022824565.1 Anaerolineae bacterium
GGACTCTGCGCGCTGGCGCTCTTCTTGCCGCCCATCAACCTGCCCGAGCGCATCCTCGCCCTCTCCTACACGCCGCTCACCTCGGACGCGCCCGCAATTGCGCTGGACGAGCGGCTCACAGTCGCTCTGCCCGCCGACCACATCACAACCGACTTCGCCATCAAGCTCGGCAGCGAACAGCCCGACTTGCTCGAGCAGGTCTTGTCCCAACTTCCCGCGCATCTGTCCGCCTATGCTGCGCCGCACCTGCTGGATTCGCGCGGGGCAGCCCCCGCCGCCTTGCACATCGACCTGTCGCTGCCCAACGCTGCGCCGCCGCATTTGGCGCTGTATGGCTGGGATGGCGAAACCTGGCGCTTCATCCAGGCGCTGCGCTCCGAGCGCGGTTTGCAGGGCCGGGCAGACTTCGTGCCGCTGGCGCTGGGGAGCTTCTTGCAGGCAGCAGCCCCGCCAATCGTGCTGGTTGCGCAGGAAGTTCACCAAGACCTCGCCCCCGCAATCGCAGCTATCGCCGACATTCTCAGCCCGGCTGGCTTGCGCCCGACAGCCAATGGCGGGTTGATTGGCAGCCTGGCACCAGGTGGCAGCGCCGATGCCGACTATCTCTTCATGCCGCTGGTGCGCAATTTTGTCGATCCCGCGGCCATCGACAGCGCGACAGTCGCCGCCCTGCTTTCAGAGCCGTCTCTGCGCACGGCGCACATCCGTCAGTTGAGCGATGTCGCCAGTTTCAACGAATTTGCTGGCTTGTTCATCGACTATCGCGGCTTGTCCCACGATTTGCGCGCGGCGTTCGCGGGCTTTGTTCGCGCATTGGCCGATGCGTTCTCGGCGCGGGATTTGCGGCTGGGCATCGTGATCCCCGCGAGTGCCGACCCAGGCGCTGCCTATGACTGGGCGGCGATCGGCGCGGCGGCAGATTATGTGCAGCTGCGACCACTGGACGCTCTGCGCGTCACCGCCGAACTGGACGCTCGGTTGAGCCAGTTGACCGCGTTTATTCCGCGCCACAAGCTCTTGCTGGGCATCAATGTAAGCCCAGCCCGCGAACTGTCAGGAGAGCTGCGACCTGTCGGCTGGCATGACGCTTTTGCTGGTTTGGGCGATCTCGTCCTGGAGTCAGAATTCGCGCGCCGCGATGGCTCGCTCCCGCCGGGCGCTGTCTTTCATGCTGGGCTGGATGGCTACCGGGCGCGCTTCGACTATGACACGCAGAGCGGCGCGACCACATTGGACTACCTGGATGAGGCGGGCGCGCTGGTCTCGCGCATTTGGCTGACCGACGCCGCGGCCCTGCAGCATCACTTCGCGCGTATCAAAGCGCAGGCTATCGGCGGGGTCGCTTTTGACGACCTGCCGGCTGTGCCCAATGTCGAAAGCTTGCTGGATTCCATCCGCGATTATGTGGCCGGGCAGACGCGGATCGTAGCGCCCAGCCAATTTTCGGCGCGTTGGACGATCGCAGGCGCGGGCGGCTTGGTGGGCGAAGTCATCACGCGCCCCGATGCCGATCTGGTCGCCACGCTGGATGCGCCCGATGGCCACTACGCCATCAACTGGTCGCTGGTCGATGAGCTCGGCCAGGCCAGCGCGCGTGGTGGCGCTGTGCTTCCGCTCTTCCGCGCGACTGCCACGCCGACGCCAACGCCGACGCCGATACCCACGCCGGTGCCAGTCGTTTCCGCGCCCATCGTGGTCACCAATCCCGCGTCTGTTGTGTCTGCGCCAGTGCCAGTCGGCAGCATCAATATCGAGCTGGGTGGGCAAGTGCAAGAGCATTCTTTGGGTAGCCCACGCGCCATCAACGCCATGCGCCAGGCGGGCATGACCTGGGTGAAGGTTCAAGTCAAGTACAGCGGCTCGGAAGACTTGCACAGCATGATTCAACAAGCGCACGGGCAAGGCTTCAAGATCCTCATCAGCGCGGTGGGCTATCCCGATGACCTGGGTCGGGGTGGCGCAGGCTATGTGAACGAATTCGCCCAATGGCTGGGACGGGTGGCGGCTTGGGGCGCAGATGCCATCGAAGTGTGGAACGAACCCAACCTCGACCGCGAATGGCCCCAAGGCCAGATTAGCGGCACAGCCTACGCCGACATGCTGCGGGCGGCGTATCTGCAGATTAAGGCGGCCAACCCCAATGTGCTGGTGATCAGCGCTGCTCCGGCTCCCACTGGCGCGGCGATTGAGGGACGGGTCGTGCCCGACAACACCTGGCTGCGCGAGGTCGTGGCGGCTGGCGGCGTCGAGTATATGGATTGCGTCGGCGTCCATTACAACGAAGGCATCGTTCCGCCCAGCCAATCTTCTGGCGACCCGCGCGGCGACGAATACTACACGCGCTATTTTTATAGCGGTATGCTGGTCGGTTACCTCAGCATTATCCCCGACCGCCCCTTGTGTTTTACCGAGATGGGTTATGTTACAGCGCAGGGTTATGGTCCTTTGCCTGCGGGGTTCGCCTGGGGCGCCAACACGACCGTCCAGCAGCAAGCCGATTGGCTGGCACAAGCGGCTATCCTCGCCTCGAACAGCGGCGCGGTGCGATTGTTCATCGTCTGGAATATCGACTTTACGCGCTACGACAGCGATCCCCAGGGCGGTTATGCCATAATCCGTCCAGACGGTTCGTGCCCGGCATGTCAATCGTTGGCGGCGGCTCGCTGACCCGGCACAGGAGTGGTCATGGTAAGTAATCCGGTGCGCAAGCAGATTCGCAACTTTGTTTTCATTTGGTTGACTGTCTCGGTCATCATGGTTCTGGCGACATTCCTCGCCATCTACTTCACATACAATCCGTCTGAACTGCGCCTGGAAGCCGCCAATCCGCTGCCATTGCGGTCGCCATCTCCGCAAGATGAGTCGGTTCTGCCAGTCCTCGTGCTGCCCAGCCCATCGCCCGAGCCCACCTTCACGCCCACGGCTTTTGTGCCCAGCCCGACACCGCCCTATCTGGAAGCGGAAGCTACGGGAGTTCCCTCTCCCACCGCCTCGCCCACGATCACGCCGCAGCCGACTTCGCTGCCGGTGGAAGACCAGGCATTCCAGGTCGGCATCCATGTTCAGCAAGCCCCCGATATCACAGATGACAGCCAGAAAAATTTCTACAGCCCTGTTTCTGCCGATCTGCGCTTGCCCTGGGTCAAAACCCTGGTGGATTGGAGTCGTATGGAAGCAGCGCCCGCCGAATACGACTGGGCAGAGCTGGACAGCGTCACCAGCAGCGCCGCCCGCTATGACTTGAAGCTGTTGCTGACCATCTTTTCAGCGCCAGATTGGGCGCGCGAAGCAGGCGCAGACCTGAGCCGCCCCGGTCCGCCCGCCGACCCACAGACTTTTGCCCAGTTCGCCGCCGAGATCGTCACCCGCTACTCTGGTAAGGTGCACGCGATCGAAGTGTGGCATCAGCAGAACCTCGACCGCGGCTGGACATCTCCCCAGGGCTTGAGCGCGGATAATTATCTGTCGCTGCTGCGGCAAACCTACCAAACGATCAAAGTCATTGATCCCGGCATTGTCATCATCAGCGGCGCGCCGACCCCCACCGGCGTCAACGATGGGATCGCCGCGTTCGATGACATCTCCTATATGAGCCAGCTAATCGAAGGCGGCTTGCTGCAATGGGCAGATTGCGTCGGCGCGCATCACAATGGCTACAATGTCAGCCCCGAGCACCGCTACAACGAAATCCCCGACGACACAAATGCGAACTTTCGCGGTCCCTTCAATCGGGAATCAGAACACCCCAGTTTCAGCTTCCGCAGCACCTTGGAGGGGTATGCCAATCGCATCCGCGCTAGTGGCACAGAAACGAAAATCTGCGTGACCGCCTTTGGCTGGGCGTCTGCCGAAGACCTGGGTGGCGCGCCGCAAGGCTTTGAATTTGCGCTGGACAATAGCTTGGCCGAGCAGGCCGACTGGACTGCCAAAGCCTTGAGCGCCATGGACGAATGGGGCTGGGTGTGGCTGGCCTTCATATGGAACTTCGACTATGGTCCCTTCGCCGACTATGCCGCCACCAACGAAAATGTGCTCTATTCGCTGATTGGTCCCGGCGAGACCCTGCGCCCCGCTTATCACAGCCTCCGCGACTGGCAACGTGATTATCTGGCGCGCGCGAACAGTTAACATGCGTTGGCGACTTGTCTGGCTGGGCATGCTGCTGGTCTTTGCTGCGCTGGCCGGAGTGGCTGTCTGGCGCAACCAAACTGCGCAGAGCGACCCATTCCATGCCAGCGCCATCACAGACGCGCCTTTCGTCTCGCTGACCTATGGCGTGCAGGCATTTTTGTGGTGGGATGAAAACCAGGCCGGCAAGAATCTCGATCTGGTGCGCCTGATGTCTTTCAGCCACTTCAAGCAGGTCTTCGCCTGGCGCGATCTGGAGCCGGTGCCTGACGAATGGCATTGGTCAAAAGCTGACCGCATCCTGGACGCAGCCGAACGCCGCGAATTGCAACTGGTCGCTCGCTTGGGGCAAGTCCCGAGCTGGGCAAAGCCAGAATCTCCTGACCCGGAGTCCGATGGTCCGCCGCTGGATCTGACACGCTGGGCACGCTACTGCGCAGCGGTGGCGCAGCGCTATACAGGCAGAATCGCCGCTTACCAGATTTGGAACGAGCCCAACCTCAGCCGTGAATGGGGTGGCGAACGGCCCGATCCCGCCGCATATGTCGAGCTGCTTGCCGCATGCAGCCGGGCGATCCGTCGCGCCGATCCGCAAGCTATCTTGATTTCAGCCGGCCTGGCGCCCACCGGCACCGACGATGCGTCCGCCATGCCCGACGACATTTTTTTCGACCACATGTACCGCAACAACTTCCAACAGCACATCGATGTTGTTGGCGTGCACGCGCCGGGTTTTGCCCCGCCAGAGATCGGTCCAGATGATCCGCAAGCGCTGCATCGCTGGTTCACATTCCGCCGCGTGGAAGACCTGCGCAAGATCATGCTGCGCCACGACGATGCCGCCCGCCAAATGGCCATCCTGGAATTTGGCTATACCACCGATACCACCAATGCCGATTATGCCTGGTTCGGCGTGTCGGAAGACGAGCAGTCCGAGCTGATCCTGCGCGCCTATGACTATGTCATTGCCAACTGGCGGCCCTGGGTCGGCCTGATGATTTTGATCTACCTGCCCGACCCGGCCTGGCAGCCCAGCGATGAAGAATACTGGTGGTCTGTCATCGAGCCAGCTACCGGCAAAGCGCGTCGTGCCTATATTGATGTGGCGAATATGCGCAAAGTCTGTGGCGAGTTTGTCATTCCAGCGCGCGAGCCAGATAGTCCGACAGCTCTGGGTTTGGCAACAGCGCCTGTCTGCCCCTAGGGGAGGAGCGTCAAATTATGCGGATAGGATAACCAAGCCCCCAGCCCCCAGAACCAGGAAAGGGGAGTTTTTCTACCCCATCCCCGGCCCTTCCCCATATCAATGGAGAAGGGAGACTCGTCGAGAAACCATTGCAAAACTTGCTAATCTGCAAGAAATTGAGCATCAGATTTCATTTTCTCTGCATGCGCTCCCCCTCCTTGATGCATCGGGGAGGGGGTTGGGGGGTGGGCTAGACTCTCACATGCGCTCCCTTGGAAACCAGTCCTGTCCTCAGCATCGTGGAGCGCGTGTGGACACAGACCGCCGGGGAGAGGTTTGGGGTGGGGGCATAGCAGCGCGCATCTGGCAAGTTCGCCACTCTACCTAGGGCGCGAGCGATTGTTCCGCCGCAATCTGTTGTATACTGTGGACGATTATGACTGACCAGGCCAGCGACCTAGCCAATGCCCGATACGACCAGCCACTGACGAGCCGGCAGGGCTATTTGCTTGCGCTGGCTTTGCTGCTGCTGGCGGCGTTTTTACGATTCACCTACCTGGTCAGCCTGCCGCATGGCTACAGCGAAAACGAGATCATCAATATCCGCTTGGTAGACAATGTGCGCCAGGGCGATATATTTGTTTTCTTTCCGGGCGAGGATGGCGGGCGCGAGGGCGGTTACCATGTCTTTGCCGCTTTTGCCACAGCCCTGGTCGGCGATGGGCCAATCGGCTTTCGCATCTTGGCATCGTGGCTGAGCGTGCTGTCGATCGCCATGATATTCACATTGGGCAACCATCTATTCAATCCACTTGTGGGCGTCATGGCGGCAGCGATGGTGACCGTCAATATGAGTAGCATATTGTTGGCGCGCACGGTATCCAGCGATGTCACGGTGGCATTTTTGGTATCGGCAACTATGCTGGCCTTGGCGCGCTCGCTGCCTGTGTATCGGCGCACCCGCCCGGTTACTTCCAATGTCGTGTCTTTTTCTATGCTGGGGACTGTGCTGGGTGTTGGCTTGTACCTGCACCCTTCGAGTCTGTTTATCGTGGCCGGCGCGCTGGCCTATATCGCCCATCTGGTCTTTATCCGCAACCAGATGTTTCGCCGACGCCGCAGTTACACCGGCTTCGCTATCCTGCTAATGACAATCATCAGCATGCCTTATCTGATTTCAACCATCAACCTGCCACAATATTCTGCTTTCCAGCGCATCTTGACTGCTTTTGATACCGACTTGCCAAGAGCGATCATTGATGGCTTGCAGGGCATCGTGTTGATTGGCGACCTCGACCCATTGCACAACCTGCCCGGACGCCCGCTGGTCGATGTCATCAGCGCCGCCGCTATCGTTCGCGGCATCGTGGCTTGCGTGCTGCGCCGGCACCGGCCTCGCTTCATGCTGGTGCTAATCATGTTTGGCCTGGCGCTGCCGGCTGCGCTGGTCGTGCCCGAAAGCCCAAACTTCGCGCGCATGGCTGTCATCCTGCCACAACTGTCGCTATTTTTTGGCATGGGCATTTATGCGTTTCTGCGCATGTCGATCTTTTCCGACCGCTTCTTCCGCTTCATGGCGCTGGTTGGCACGGTGGCTCTGCTGGCGTTGAACCTGCTCTGGACCTGGCAAGACCTGGTCGCCGAATGGCACGAAAACGAGCAAGTCATGCAACTGGTGAATGGCGAGCTGGGGCAGATCTCCCATTACCTCGACTATGTTGGCGACGAGCTGCCAGTCGTTTTTTGCAACGCGGACTGGCAATATACACAGCCTTCGCCACAGCTCAATGCTGCTGAAAAAGTGCTGCTCATGATGAATCGCGACTCGCTGCCCTATCACGAAGCCAATTGCGCCAACACCCTGTTGTTGACAAATGGCGGCGAACTGCAGCGGCTGATCTTCTTTGATACCGAAGCGCGCGCAGCTGCCAGTCCGCATTTGCAAGCATGGCTCGCGCTGGGCGAAAGCATCGTCCCCGACCTGCCCCGAAATTCTGTCATAGAGCTGGAAACTGTGCAGGCGCTGGCAGAAAAAGCGGGTTCGCTAACCACCACCGCGCCGGTGTCCTATGCGCGCGAAGTGGCCGAGCCCGAGCCGATTTCGCCAGCCATACGGTTTGGCGGCAACTTGACCCTGCTGGGTTATGAACCCGATGTGCCGCGCAGCTTTTTCCCCGGCGACACCGTCGAAATCATCACCTATTGGCGCGTCGATGGTGAGTTGCCGCCCGATGTCACCCTGTTCACACAAATCCTCGCCGACCCGGTGACGCCCATCATTACAAAACATTACATCGGCGTAAATCCGCTGCGCATGCGCGAGCGCGATATCTTCATCCAGGTCACCCAATTGCAGTTGCCGGTTGTCGCGCTGCCGGGCGAATATGCCATTTCTGTCGGCTTGTATCGAGAAAGCCTCGACCAGCGGATGCCCGTGCTGAAAGATGGTCAAGCGCATGGCAATCGACTATTTCTGTATACCATTGATGTCGTTCTCGAAGCAGAAACCGAAGCGAGCGGCGCTTAGTGTTTGAGCTGGTCTTTCTCGGGACATCCGCCTCTGCCCCGTCAATCTATCGGGGTCTGCCAGCTGTGGCGGTTCTGGCTGGCGAACAGCGCTTTCTGGTCGATTGCGGCGAGGGCACGCAGCGCCAGATTCTGCGCAGTGGCATAGGCTTCAAGCGGCTCAACCGCATCTTTCTGACGCATGCGCATCTCGATCATATGCTTGGCTTGGGCGGCTTGCTTTCGACCTTTTGCCGCTGGGAAGCCATGGACGAGATTCACATCTGGGGCGGGCTGCCAGCCATCCAACGGGTTCAGGCGCTGGTCTACCAGGTCATTTTCCGCCGCGAAGCCCCGCCAGTGCCCATCTATTTTAATCGAGTGCTGCCCGGCAAGCCCTTGTTTCGTGGCCGCAAGTTCAGTGTGCGCGCCTTCCCGGTCAGCCACCGGGGCCGCGAATGCTATGGGTATATCTTCGAGGAAGAGTCCCGCCGCCCCTTTTTGGCCGACAAAGCCGCAGCGCTGGGCGTGCCCCATGGTCCCGAGCGCGCGCAGTTGGTGGCCGGCCAGTCGATCGTCCTGGAAAACGGGCGTTTGGTCGAACCCGATGAAGTGCTGGGCGATCTTATCCGCGGGGCGAAAGTGGTCATCACTGGCGATGTGGGACGCACGGACAAGCTTTGCGCCGCAGTCCGCGATGCCGATGCCTTGGTGATAGAAGCGACATATCTCGATGCCGACCGCGAAATCGCCAGTCAGGTCGGCCATATCACCGCCAGGCAGGCTGCCGAACTGGCGAAAGAATGCCATGTCAAGCAGTTGTTTCTGACGCATATTTCACGGCGCTACCGTGAATTTGAAGTGATCCGCGAGGCGCGGCGCTACTTCCCCCAATCGTATGTCGTGCGCGATCTGGACCACTTCGCCATCTTCCGCGACCGGCTGCCACAAAAGCTGGAATCCCCGCACAAGCCGCTCGAAGAGTTGCTGCCAGGCGTGGATTGAGCGCAAAAGCCTAGGCCAACATCCCTTCGCCGTAGATTTTGCCAGCTTCTATCACTACGGGCGCGCCGATATCTACAGCGCCAATGAGATCGT
This sequence comes from Anaerolineae bacterium, assembly GCA_022824565.1. GTDB lineage: Bacteria > Chloroflexota > Anaerolineae > Aggregatilineales > Phototrophicaceae > UBA6055. The sequence continues at coordinate 8,918 of JAJDZQ010000061.1, forward strand.
AAGTGGTCGCGCCAGAAATCCGCACGGGCACGATCTCGCCCACGGGCAACTCGCCTTCCACCAGCACATAGCCATCAATCTCGGGCGCATCGCGGTAGCTGCGGCCCACGCTGATGATGCCACTTGCCTCTTCGCCATGCTCGTCTTCGCCCACGCCATGCCCCTCGACCAGGATGTCCAAAGTCTTCCCGACCAGCGCTTGATTTTTCTGCAAGCTGATCGTGCTTTGCAAGGTCATCAGCTGTTCATAACGCGCCTGTTTGACCTCGTCTGCAACCTGGTTGGGCAGGCTGGCGCTGGGCGTGCCCGGTTCGTAGCTATAGGTGAACGCGCCGACGCGGTCGAATTGCAAATCGCGCACCATCGTCAGCAGCCCCTCAAATTCCGACTCGGTTTCGCCGGGATAGCCGACGATGAAGGTCGTGCGCAAGGCCAGCTGGGGCATCAACTCGCGCAGTCTGGCGACCGTCTCATAGACCCATTCGACTTTGGCTGGGCGGCGCATCCGTTTCAAGACTTCGCGGTGGCCATGCTGCAACGGGATATCCAGGTAGGGCAACACTTGTTCGTGCCTGGCCATTGTTTGCATCAGCCGCGGCGTCACATAGCCCGGATAGGCGTACATGATGCGCAGCCAGGAGATGCCCGGCGCCGCCCCTACAATCGCATCCAGCAAATGCGCCAAGCCATCTTTCATGCCCAAATCAAAACCATAATCGGTGCTGTCTTGGGCGATCAGCATCACTTCGCGCAGGCCCAGATCTTGCAGGCGCACCGCCTCGGCCACGATGGACTCCAGCGGACGGCTGACAGCTGTGCCTTTGATGGTGGGGATGGCACAGAATGCGCAGGGCCGGCGGCAGCCATCTGCGATCTTCAGGTAGGCGCTGGCGCCTTGCACGCTGGCCCGCAGCACACCTCGTTCATCCTGCCCCACGACCTTCGCTTCATCGGGCAGGTGATAGAGCGGCTGGGGATGTCGGCGCGCCCGCAATCGCTTGATCAGGTCGAAGATATCCATCCACCTGCGCGTGCCGATGATGCCATCCAGCCCGGGCACCTCTTGCGCCAAAACCTGTCCATATCGCTGCGACAAACATCCCGCCGCGATCACCAACTGGTCGGGGCGCTTGTCTTCGGCCAGTTCGCACAGGGCATCGATAGATTCTTGTTTGGCGCTATCGATGAAGCCACAGGTATTGACGATCAACACTTCGGCTTCTTCGGGATCTGCGCAGCCGTCCATGCCTTGTCGGTGCAGCAGTTGCGCCATGCTCTCGCTGTCGACGCTGTTTTTGGAACAGCCCAGGCTGAGCAAGTAATATCTGTCTTGGTGCGTGCCTTTTTTCATCAGCATTCCTTGTTGTTAGACCGCTTGGTCACATCTTCATGGGTGATTGATTCCTGGGCAGTTGTGCCATCGATTCATGTACCTGGCTTGGTGGCTGGCAAGCCCACTTGTGTCATGTGCGGGGGCAGGATGGCCGTCGGCAGCGACGTATGCAGGGCGGTTGGCGTCTCGCTGGGCAGCGGCGTGTTGCTGGGCAGCGGCGTGTTGCTGGGCGCAACGATGGTCGCGGTTGGCGCAGCGACTTGGCGCGGCACGGCTGTATGGGTCGGCAGCGGACTGGCTTTGGGGCGAATGGCTGCTGCAGGCGGCGATTCTGTTGTGCCGGCCGGCTCAGTTGCGAACGGCAATGGGGTCGTTGCTGGCGGCACAGTCAAGATCTGTGCTGTGGTCGCTGTCGGCAGGTTGATCGGCAGGGCTGACGGCTCGCTGCCCGGCCCCAGTGTTACCAGCGCTGCCTCGCTCGTATACCGAATATCTGCTCGTTGTCCGCGCAGGCCGATAGGCTGCTGTTGTTCGCCATTCCAGATGACATCCAGCGCCAGGGCATTGCCCGCCGTCAGGCTGATTTCGTCGAGCGCGCTGTATTCCAGGAAGGTGCCAGCAGCCGCTAGCCCATTGTATTGCTCTGCGCCATCGACATGAATTTGCAGCCAACTGCGCTGTGTCAGCAGCAGGCTGACCAAGACGCCGCTGCCCGTATACTGCGCGCGGTTCGATGGAGTCGGGCTGGGCGGCACAGCGGTCTTCGTGGGCAAGGGCGTGGCCGTTGCTGGCGGTGGCGTGGATGTGGCGCCTGCTGCGGCTGGCGCGCCGCCCTCAAAGCCGACCAATTGCAGCGCAACAAAGACGATCACAACCAGCGCGACCAGCGATAACAGGATGATGAGCAGCGACTGCACAACCCGCCGACAGCCCGCGGAACGTTGGTCGGCCAATTGAATCTCTTGCAAAGGCTGTGTGCCCGGGCGCGCTTGTTTCGTTGGCGCAGCCCTGCGCCGCAAACGCCGCTGCTCGCCTTGCTGCTGGGCGATGCGCATTTGGTCATAGAGACTCAATATTTCTACTTCATCGAGCGCCAGGTAACGAGCATAAATGCGCAGCATGCCGCGGATCTGCACCTCGGGCACGCCAGCCAGCTCGAACTCGCCTTTTTCAAAATCTTCCAGGATCGCTCGCCGGATGCGCAACCGGGTAACCGCATGGTCAATTTCCAACTCTTTGGCTTCGCGGGCTTCGCGCAGCAGCAAGCCGAGTGAAAAGCCATCCATCAGCAGCGCGCTCCCATCAGACAACCCGTCTGCACGGCGCAAGCGGCGACAAATTGGGCTGATTGTGTTGAAAGCCCGCGGCGGAATGCGCGGTCATCCGGGAGGACTGTCGACTAGCCAGCTGCCGCTTCGGCGACCAATTCTTCTGCGTTGGGCATCGGCGCTTCGTCGGCAGCATCGCTCGGCTCTTCTGGCGGGTCGGGATAACGGAATCCATCGATCATGATCTCTTCCGCGGTGACCATAAAGCCCCGTTCGCGCGCTGTCAAAAACTCTGGCAGTTCGTCTTCGGGCACGATGGTGATAACGAGCGTGGGCGAAAGTTCGTTGCCCAAGCGCACGGGAACTTCGTGCGTGCCGACTTCGCGCAGGGCTTGCTGGCTGATGCGTCGCCGGTTGATGTCCACGCTGGTTACGCGGTCCAGCTCGTCGGCGATCTCTTGCGTGGTGACCGAGCCGAAGAGCTTGCCTGTAGAGGCCGCGCGCCGCCCGAAAATCAATTCTACGCCATCGATCTGACGCGCCAGGTCGTTGAGCATGTCATTATACTGCGCGCGCCGCGCCTCGACATTTTTGCGCACAGCTTCTGTCCGGCGCATGGCCGAGGGCGTAGCCTGGATCGCCATCTTGCGCGGGATCAAATAATTGCGCGCGAAGCCATCGGCAACCTTCACCACCTCGCCCGCGACCCCGTGCTTGTACAGGTCTTGCAGCAAAATCACTTGCATATCTCGATCCTCGTCCCTTGCAACTGCCAACAGCCGCGCATTTCATTTTGACTAAAGGGGTATATTACAAGGGATGCGGCTGTGATGCCAAGTGGCAATCCTGCGCTGGGCGCACGCATGACTTCAACAAGCTAGTTATTCTCCCAGAAAGGCGCGCATGAGCAAAGCGCTGGACAACCGGCAAATCGCGCACAAGGCTTTGATTGTGCTGGTGGGATTCCTCACCAGTGGCGTGCTTGGCTTGCTGCGCATCGCCGTGGTCGGCTCGCAATTCGGCACGGGTGCCGCGCTGGATGTCTTTTCGGCAGCCCAGCAGTTGCCCGAGACAGTGTTTGTGCTGGTGGCGGGCGGGGCGCTGGGTTCGTCGTTCATCCCCGTCTATGCGCGCATCCGCGAAGCCGACGAGGCGGCTGCCTGGCGATTGGCCAGCGCTGTTTTGACCCTGTCAGCCAGCGCCGCTGCCCTATTCAGCCTACTCGTGGCTGTGTTCGCGCCGCAGTTGGTCAGCCTCGTGCTGTGGGCAGAACGTCCCGCACAACAGCAGCAGTTGATGACGGATATGATCCGCCTGATGATGCTGACGCCGCTGATATTCAGCATCAGCGGTTTGGTCATGGCGATTTTGCAGGCGCATCACGCATTTTGGCTGCCGGCGCTGGCTATCAGCATGAACAATATCGGCATCATTCTCGGCGCGCTGGTGATTGCGCCCAACCTGCCCGCCCACCCCGATGTCGGTCAAGTCGGCGACCTGAATGTGATGGGCTTGGCTTTTGGCGCCGTGCTCAGCGCTGCGCTGCATTTGCTGGTGCAGCTGCCTGGCTTGTTGACGATTCGCTCGCGGCTGCGGATGTCCTTTGCGGCGCGCCGGCCGGGCGTGGCGGATGTGCTGCGCCTGATGGGACCGCGCGTGCTGGGGCTGGCGGTGGTGCAGATCAACTTCTATGTCAATATCGTGCTGGCAAACAGCATGGTCGAGGGCAGTTTTGTGGCGCTGCGCTATGCTTTTATGCTGTGTTTCTTTGTGCTGGGCATGATCGGGCAGAGCCAGGCAGCGGCGGTCTTCCCATCGCTGGCGGCGCTGCGGGCGGCTGGCGACTTCGCTGGCTTCAAAGACCGTCTCTCACAAGCCATGCGCAATGTGCTCTTCTTGTCCTTCCCGGCGGCGGCGCTGCTGATCGTGCTGGGCGAGCCACTGGTGAGCATTTTGCAACGCGGTGAATGGACGGCAGAAAGCACGCAGGCGGTTGCCTGGGCATTGAGCTTTTACGCGCTGGGCTTGGCTGGCTTCGCGCTGTTGGAAGTGCTTTCGCGGGCATTCTATGCGCTGGAAGATACCTGGACGCCGGTGCTGGCCGGGCTGGCCGCCATGCTCAGCAATATCGCGCTCAGCCTGGTCCTCGTCCAGTTGATTGGCGATCCTACGCAATTGGCGGGCGGAGCTTTTGGGGGTTTGGCGTTGGCGAATTCGTTGACCACCTTGGTCGAGGCGCTGGCATTGTGGTGGCTGATGCGGCGGCGGCTGGCAGCAGCAGGCAGCAGCCCCGACATTCACGACCGCGCAATCATGCGCAGCGCCTTTGGCAGCCTGCTGCTTTCGCTGGCGCTGGCGGCCGCAGTAGTCGCGCTGACACGGGCGCTTTCGCTGGACGGCTTGCCTATGGCGTTGCTGGGCTGTGGGCTGGGGGCGCTGGTCTTTTTGGGCATCGGCGCCTGGCTGAATGTCAGCGAGACGCGCGCCTTGTTGAGGCCCATCTTCGGTTTCCTGCTAGGGCGTCGCCAATGAACTTTACAATCTAAGCGAAACCAAGTTCGCCATGGCAACCAAGCAACGCCGCTCCATTTCGAAGAATGTAGGGGGCGAAACTTGTCTCGCCCACGCTTCCACCGATGTGTCAGTGGGTGCCTCAAGAGTCGCCCCTACGACGTTCAATTCTATTGTGGCACTATTTTCTTGGACTTACTTTGCATGGGGACTTTCTTCAGATGATAGACCTGCTGGCGGACAAAGTCGTTGTCATCACGGGCGCGAGCCGGGGTATCGGGCGCGGGCTGGCGATTGGATTCGCGGCGCAGGGCGCTCGTGTCGTCTGCGCAGCCCGCAGTCAAAGTCAGCTCGAGCAAACTGTCAGGCATATCCAAGCTGCTGGCGGAGAAGCCAGCGCCGTTCGTTGTGATGTGAGCAAAGCCGCGGATTTACAAAACCTCTACGAACAAACCCGCACTCACTATGGGTCCGCCGATATCGTGATTGCCAACGCAGGCGGCAATTTCAGCCGCGATTCGGTCGAAGACAGCGATATCGCCGACTGGGAAGCCACCCTGCGCGTCAATCTGCTGGGCGTGTATTACACCTGCAAATACGCCATCGCCGATCTCAAGCGCCAGGGCGGTCATATCATCGTGATTGGCTCGGGCATGGGGCATCGTGAAGGTGGCTCTGGCAGCGCCTACAGCGTATCCAAAGCCGGCGCCTGGATGCTGGTGCGCGCGCTGGCGTCAGAATTGCGGACCCATGGCATCTGCGTCAACGAATTGATTCCGGGCTTGGTCAATACCGAAATCTTGCCCGCGGGCGCATTGCCAGACGAATCGCCGCTGACCCTCGAGTGGCGCAAGCAGCCGGCCGATGTCGTGCCACTGGCGCTTTTTCTGGCGACGCAGCCGCAGACAGGTCCCACCGGGCAAAGCTTCAGCCTGATGCGCCGCGACTCGCAGTAGGCTCGATGCGCCTAGCTGCCAAGCCGGCCGAACAGCGCCTTCAGATAAGCCGCTTCGGGGAAGCCGATAGGATGATCCAGCCCGTGCGTTGAGCTGTCGAAAATGTCCAATTTGTGCCCGGCCACCGCTGCCGCGCGCGTAACCAACTGCTGGAACGGCTCGGGACCGATGCGGCTGGAGCACGATGACATCACCAGGATGCCGTCTTCTGCAAGCAGTTGCAGCGCCAGCTCGACCAGCCGCCGATAAGCCAGCACGGCATCGCCCATATTGGCGCGTCGATTTGCGAAGGCTGGCGGATCGACCACGATCAATCCAAACTTGCGCCGCGCTTCGACCAATCCCCGCAGACCAGCAAATGCATCCGCCCGCAGCTCCTCGATTTGCGTCTGTTCATAGCCGTTCAGCGCCACATTTTGCTGCAGGACATCCAGCGCCGGCTGGCTGACATCCAGCGCCACAACCGAGCGCGCTCCGCCAGCCAGCGCATAAACCGAGAATCCACCTGTGTACGAAAAAACATCCAGAACGCGCCGCCCCCCTGCCAGTTCCCGCACGCGCTGACGATTTTCGCGCTGGTCGAAGAAGAAACCGGTCTTGTGTCCGCGCTGCACGTCCGCCACAAAGAGCAAACCATTTTCGACAAATTGCACCGACCCGCTGACCTCGCCGATCAACTGCTGCCCATCGCGCAGGCCATAGAGCGAGGCTACATTCAGTCGGTCGGATTGCAGAGCGCGGCTGAGGCGCAACACGAGCGTATCAAATTCCAGCGCCGCTTGTAACGCCGCGACCAGGTCGTGCAAGTGGGCGATCCACGCAGTTGTGTAGAGCTTGAGAACCAGAGTCTCGCCATAACGGTCGAGCACCAGCGCAGGGAAACCGTCGCTCTCGCCATACACCAGCCGATACCCGGTCGTGCCCTGGCTGATGAGCGGATTCCGCTTTTCTTCCGCTGCCACCAATTTGTCGATGAAGAACTGGCGGTTGATTTTGCGCGGCTGCCGGGCTTGCAGCACCTTGATGCGAATGGGGGAAAGCGGGTCGTATAATCCCACCGCGAGGAAGTTGTTCTTGTCGCGGTCATAGACCACCGCCAAATCGCCGGCACCACCCAAATGACTTTGTTTGACAATTGACTCCTCAAACACCCACGGGTGCCCTTGCCGCAGGGCGCGCTCGGCAGCCGGCTTCACACGAATCGACATATTCTTTGCGGCTGGCTTTGGCAGCTTGCTGAAATCAAACATGATGGTTGGTCGGCTAGTCGCGCAGGGCTGCGTCGTCCACTTGCAAGACGCGCAGCTGGGCATTTTCCAGCAGGCTCTGGCAATGCGCGGAAAGCTGCCGACCCCGCTCGTACAGCGCCACCGACTCTTCCAGCGATTTTTCGCCGCTTTCCAACTGTGCCACCAGGTCTTCCAGCTGTTGAAAGGCTGCTTCGTAGCCGAGCTTCTTGATATCGTCCGTCATTCGTCCACCTTGACTTTGATAATGTCTTCCGCCAATCGGATATCCAGCCGTTGTCCCGCGCCGACTTGCGCTGCCCGGCGGATGATGTCGCCGCGCTCGTCGATGACCAAAGCATATCCGCGGCCCAGAATATGCGTTGGATTGGCGGCGTTCAAGGCGCGTTCGCGGCTGGCCAGGCGCTCTTGCAGATGCGCTAAACTCGTCGCCACAGCTCGGATTTGCCGCTGCCGAAGTTCCTGCATAGCCCGACTGTCGGCCTCGATGCGCTTGGACGGTGTCAGCCAACGCAGTTGCTTTTGCCTGTTTGCCAATTCGCGCGAACGCAGGCCCAGGCTTTCGTCAACTTGTTGCGCCAGACGCATGCGCAGGCGGTCGATATCCTGCAGCAGATCGTCGCGGTTGGGCGTGGCCAGCTCGGCAGCGGCTGATGGCGTCGGCGCGCGCAGGTCGGCCACGAAGTCCACAATGGTGAAGTCGATTTCGTGCCCCACGCCGCTGATGATCGGGATTGGGCTGACTGCCACCGTCCTTGCCACAAGCTCGTTGTTGAAGCACCACAGGTCTTCCAGCGAGCCGCCACCGCGCGCCAGCAGGATGACATCCACATCGCTGCGATACAGTCGCTTCATGGCCGCGACGATCTGTGCCGGCGCCTCTGCCCCTTGCACCAGGGTCGGGCTGAGGATGACATCCAACAGGGGCATGCGCCGGCTGAGCACAGTCTGGATGTCGTGCCAGGCGGCGGCGGTGGGCGAGGTCACTACGCCGATGCGCGCCGGAAATGTCGGGATGGCTCGCTTGCGCGCTTGGTCAAACAAACCCGCTTCCGCCAGTTTCCGCTTGAGTTCTTCATACTGCCGATGCAAATCGCCGATGCCGCCGACTGCCTCGATCTTATCGGCGACCAACTGATATTCGCCGCGCGCCACATACACGCCGATCTTGCCATGCACCAGGATCTCTGCGCCGGGCGAAACATCGATGGACACGCGGCTGGCAGCGCTGCGGAACATCACACAGCTCAGCTGGGCTTGCGCGTCCTTGATGGTGAAATACCAGTGGCCAGAGCGCGCCCGGGTCAAGCGCGATACTTCGCCCTGCACCCAGACACTGCCCAGATTGCGGTCGGCATCGAACAGGTCTTTGATATAGTCGGTGATGTCGCGTACAGAAAATGTTTGCATGTTGCCCCAATACACCGCCGCTTGAAGCCAGCCACTCGCACAGCTACAATTATCGCAGATTTGTGCCAAATACGCGAACGGGGAGGCGGCATGGCCACATTCAGCCAAGCCCAACGGCAAGCGCTATTGGACGAGCTGCGCGACATGAAGTTTGCTCGCGCGAAAGGCAAGCTGGCTCGCATGGATCCCAAAGGGCGCCTGGTTTATTACCGCAATGTACAGCAAGCCGGCGAGTGGCACACCAAATTCATGCTGGAAGGCAAGGGCATCGCGGTTACGCTGGTCGAGGTCAATCACGCTGGCAATGACCAGGCGCGCAACAAGCAGAACTTTGAATTTGTCAATGTCATCATAGAAGCCC
>JAJDZQ010000117.1 GCA_022824565.1 Anaerolineae bacterium
CAGCGACTCGCGCATTTCGTCCAGGCCGTTCATGCCATCTTCGATGCTGACCCAGCCGCTGTAGCCGACATCGCGCAGGATGGCGAAAATGGCATCGTAATCGTTCAAGCCGCGCCCGGTGACGCCATGCTGCAATTCTGGCGCATAGCCAATCGTGCCATCGCTTCCGCGCAAGGCAGCGAGGCTCGCGCCAGGCGCAAGAAATCGATCGCTGGCGTGCATGCTGACAACGCGCCCCGCCACCGCCCGCAGCAATTCCAGGGGGTCATCGCCAGCCACAATGGCGTTGGATGGATCGTATTGCACGCCGAAATGCTCGCGCTCGGCGATGGCCTCTAACAATTCCAGGAAAACATCCAACTTCTGCGCAAACTCTGGGTAGCGCCAAAAGCCGTCTTTGTAATGGTTTTCCAAGCCCAGCACGACGCCGTGTTCGCGCGCGACCGGGATAACCTGCTCGATGCACCCGACCACCCATTCAATGCCCTGCTGGCGAGGCACTTCTGGATAGCGCTGGCCGCTGAGCACGCGACAGACTGCGCCTTGCCCACCCAGCAAGCGCGTAATGCGGATCATGTCGGCTTCGCGGTCGATGGCGCGCTGCCGAGCCGCTTTGTCGGGATTGGTGAAATCGGGCGAGCAACACAGCATGGGCATGGCGAAACCGGCCGCGGCGATGGCGTCCCCGACGCTGTTGATATAGCTGTCGTCCAGGCTGGTGAAGAAGCCCTCGTACATCTCCAAGCCTTCGGCGGGCAGCTGGCGAGCCATCGCTATCCACTCGAAGACAGTCATGCCGCCAGTGGCGATGTCTTCCAGGTAGCATTTGGGGAAAGCGGCGATCTTCATGGAATTGGCTGGAATTGGCTGAGGCAGCGCGCTAGGTGCCGCAGGCGCTGAACAGGACAATGCGCGTGACTTTGCTGCCGTCTTCTTTTTCGATCTCCTCGATAAAGCGATCTGCCCAAGCCAGGCCGCGCGTTCGCCCGGAGTTCAGGATTTCGAGCGTCAAGTCCTGGTAGAATTTGCGGACTGTTTCCTCATCGTCTTCGGTCTCCATGATCCAGCGCGTCTCGCCCAAGGCGCGTGGACGGAAAAGGTCATACTGAATTGGTTCGATCGTCTTGGCACCGGGATAGGGCACCGCCCACCAATTCTCGATGTCATAATTGCATTTGATATCGGCGAACAGCAAGATGAGCCCGATAAACGCGACCGCTATGCCAACAAGGATCAGAATCAGCTTGGGCAATGGGGTAGGTTTCTGGTTTGGCTGGTGCAAGCTCCTGTCCCTCACAGGTGATTTGTCGGCAGTATAGTCGAGCCTTGGCTGCGTTGTGTAGGGTGTTTCGCGCCGAGTGTGGGGGAGGCAAATCCGCCCAAACAGGGCAATCGCCTTACAATGCAACGCAGTGCCAGGCAACATTTTTTAATCGAATGCTGGCCCAGCGGCGAACCATCCGCGCCACATTGGCATACAGTACAGTCTTTAAGCATGATGTGCGGACAACAAACTCTCGGTGTACTCCTTCATCTCGGTGTACTCGGTGGTGAAAAAATGGAACCGATTGCCTTGATCCACCAAAACTCGCCTATTGCAAGCCGCCGCAAGCCGTGTTATAGTTTCGCGCTGTGCATTGCTATATGTGCACGCTTTTGGTCATATTTGCTTACTGCCTTGGTATTCATGAGCGAAACGACTCCACAGGCGCATCGCACTTGCCCTCTCCCCGCAACTGAGAGCGTTCCCATACGTTTTTGGTTAGGCGCACCACCCTGCCCAGCAGATAATTCGCAAGTCAAGCAAATCTACAAACACGAAAGGAGGCGCTATCGACGCAGCGATACCGCTCGTTTTTGGTAATCCAGGGTGCCGCCAGCGCGCCCGCCATTCAGCCTTAGGATGGCGAACCACTTCTGGAGCGGGCAATCCTTTTTAATCGGCTAAGTGTGTAGGAGACAACACATGAAAGCGAGAACACTTCTGTTCGTCCTTCTGGTCGCGGTTATCGCGGCGTTCAGCTTCACGGCTGCCGCCCAGGATGTCGCGCGTGAAGACACCGTCATCTTTGATATTGACGGTCCCGCCGGCGCGGTCGCCAACTACGACCAAATGAACTTCCTGCTGCCCAACAACCATCGCAACAAGGGCTTGCACCAAGCTGTTGCCGAGCCGCTCTTCATCCTCAACTATGAGACCGGCGAAATCATGCCTTGGCTGGCCGAGAGCATGGATGCCAACGACACCCTGGATGTCTGGACGCTCAACCTGCGCGAAGGCGCGGAATGGTCGGACGGCGAAGCCTTCAATGCCGAAGATGTCGTTTGGACCGTCGAGCTGCTGCTGAATGACGAGACCTCGTCGCTCAGCTATGCCGGCAACGTTCAGACCTGGATCGAAAGCGTCGAACAAATCGACGATCTGACGGTTCAGTTCAACCTGACATCGCCGAACCCGCGCTTCCAGCTGGACTTCTGGTCGGTGCGCATCTGGGGCGGCATCAACATCTTGCCCGAGCATGTCTTCGCGGACAAAGATCCCTTCACCTTCAAGTTCTTTGATCCCGAGCAGGGCTGGCCTCTCGGCACCGGTCCCTATGTCATCACCTCCGCCAACGAGACCGCCTGGGTCTACGACCGCAATGACGATTGGTGGGGCGCCAAGACGGGCGTCTTCAAGCTGCCCGAACCGCAGCGCGCCATCTGGGTCGTGACTGGCAACGACCAAATCCGCACCACCATGGCGGTTGCCAACGAGCTCGACAGCATCATGGATGTCACCTTGGGCGCGTTTGAAGCCATGCAGGCGCAGAACGACAAGATCTTCGCCTGGGTCGAGGGCATGCCCTTCGTCTGGCTGGATCCCTGCCCGCGCCAGCTGTCCTTCCAGACGCAAGTCGCGCCTTGGGACAACGCCGAAATGCGCTGGGCGATCAACCACGCCATCAGCCGCCAGCAAGTTATCGACATCGCATACGAAGGCGTAACCATCCCCTCGCGTACGCTCTATGTCGAATATGGTGGCATGTTCCCCTACATCGACGCGATTGAAGACGCCGGCATGGCTTTCAACACAGAAGCCGACCTGGACGCCGCCACCGCGCTGCTGGAGAAGAACGGCTACTCGCGCAATGACGACGGTCGCTGGGTCGATATGGACGGCGAGGCGCTCAGCCTGGAAATCCAGGTACATGAGGGTTTCGTTGAAAAACGCCGCATCACCACCAACCTGGTCGAGCAGCTGCAGAGCTTCGGCATCGAAGCGAACGCCGCTGTCATCGCTGGCGCAACCTGGGGCGACAACAAGCGCTTCGGCAACTACGAATCCACCACCGACTGGGACGCCTGCGGCTCCATCAACGAGCCCTGGGCTTCGCTGGATCGCTACACCGCCCGCTGGTGGGTGCCGGTTGGCGAACGCTCCTCGGGCAACAACCATGTCCGTTGGGACGGCATGAACAACGAAGCCTACAGCGAAATCGTCGGCGCGCTGGGTTCCCTGCCTTTGGGCCACCCGGATGCCATCGATATGGTCGTAGAAGCCTATGGCTACCTCTACGAAGACCTGCCCTTCATCCCGTTGAACCAGGCGACCAAGCTCATCCCCTTCAACAGCACCTACTGGGAAGGCTGGCCGACCTCCGAGAACAACTGGAACCATCCGGCGACCTGGTGGCAGTCCACGCACCAGTTCTTCCAGGAAATCACCAAAGCTGGCATGGGTGATATGTAAGCGAGCCCTCAGCTTATAGCCCCCCAATCCCCGAGCTTCACCCTTCCCTCTGCATGGGGGGAAGGGTCCAGGGGATGGGGGACATTTCCCCTCCCTCAAAATTGGGGGAGGGCGAAAGAAGCGAAGACTCATCATTTGATTTGTTGTTTTTTTGCGCTATTGCTCCGTCTGTGACCAAAGAGAAAGGCAGCGCGCATGGGAGGCATCTCACTCAATTATTTGCTTCGGCGATTGTTGGTTTTTTTCCTGACGCTGTGGGTGGCGGCGACTTTGATCTTCATCATCCCGCGCCTGGCGCCGGGCGATCCCATCGCTGCCATGGTGGCGCGGCTTTCCTACCAGGCTGGCTTCGTGGAAAACGCCGACCTCATCATTGAAGGCTGGAAAGAACGGTTCGGTCTCAACGATCCCGTTTATGTGCAATACCTGCGCTTCATGACTGGCTTGCTGGGGGGCGACCTCGGTTATTCGATGGCGCGCTTCCCATCCACAGTGACCGAGCTGGTCGGACGGGCGCTGCCCTGGACGATTGGGCTGGTGGGCATCTCCACCTTTATCTTCTTCGTCGTCGGCAATCTGTGTGGCGCGCTGCTGGCCTGGGCGCGCACGCCGCGTCTGGTCAAGGTGTTGATTCCCATGTCGATGATCTTCACTTCGATCCCACCCTTATTAGCCGGCTTGCTGCTCAGTTATACCTTCGCCTTCTTGCTCGGCTGGTTCCCGCAGACCTATTCATACGGCTTTGGGCTGACGCCGGGCTTGACCTTGGAATTTATCGCCAGCGTGATTCATCACGGCATCTTGCCAGCGATGGCGATTGTCATCGTAACTTTCGGCTATTGGGCGCTGGGCATGCGCGGCATGATGGTGACGATCGAAGGCGAAGATTATATGATCCTCGCCCAAGCCAAGGGGCTCAAACCCTTCTATGTGCTCTATCGCTATATGATACGCAACGCCATCCTGCCGCAGATGACAGCGCTGGCGGTATCTATCGGCACCTTGGTCAATGGCGTGGTGCTGGTCGAGGTCATCTTCAACTACAACGGCATGGGCACGCTCATCGTCACTGCCTTGCGCGAGCAAGATTTTGGCTTGATCCAAGGCACCTCTTTCATCTTGATTGTGACCAGCGCGCTGGCGGTTTTGATCATCGACCTGAGCTATCCGTTGATTGACCCGCGCATCAGCCTGGAAGGGAGATAATCATGGCGGAAGACAAAATGGTCCAAGACGCTCCCGTCGCCGGCGGAACCAAAAAAGCCGGCGTCCTCAACCGCTTCGATAATCCCTGGCTGAACTGGAAGTTTCTGGGCGGCGCCGGCATCCTCGGCTTGCTCTTCTTTATCATCTTTCTCGGCTATCAATTCTGGGATACCGACCTGGCGCTTTCGGCGCGGGCGCCATTGAACCTGCCGCCAATCGGCTTTGAAAACTGGCGCGGGCAAACCGGCGTGCCCGAGCATCCGCTGGGCACAGAAAACAGCGGGCGCGATATGCTGGCGCTGTGGATTGTCGGCACGCCCAGGACAGTCTTTGTCGGCGTCATCGCGGCGACAGTCGGCATGCTCGCCGGCATTGTGCTGGGTTTTATGGCGGGCTTCCTCGGCGGCCTGTTCGATGATGTGATTCGTCTAGCCGTCGATATCGCCATCACCATCCCCTCGCTGTTGGTGCTCATCGTCATCCAGGCGGTGCTGGGGCGGGTGGACCTGCTGACGATGGCGCTGCTGATATCGCTTTTCTCTTGGGCGACGCCCACCCGCTACATTCGCGCCCAGGTGCTGTCCATGCGCGAAAGCGGCTATGTGCAAATGGCGCGGCTTTCTGGCGTGCCCGTGCGCGATATCATGTTCAAAGAAATTATGCCCAACCTGCTGCCCTATCTCAGCGCGAGTTATATCGGCAATATGCAAGGCGCGATTATCTCCGCGGTCGGCTTGGAGGTGCTGGGCTTCGGTCCGCAGCGCATCCCCTCGCTGGGCGTGGCGATATTCTTTTCGATCGAAGCCGGCGCGCTCTTCCGCAATATGTGGTGGTGGTGGGGCATCCCCACGGTGACGCTGTCGGTGGTCTTCATCGCCCTGCTGCTGATCAACCTGGGCTTGGACGAAATCGCCAACCCGCGCCTGCGCAAAGCCAACTAGCCCGAGGGAACACCATGTCTCAGCAACTGAACCCCGCATCCCTCTCCCAAACTGCTGAAGGGACTTCACAACCAGCTGACTTTGCTTCTCGCATGGAGGGGGAAAGGTCCCGGGGAAAAGGGCGGAAAGACCGCGTCGTACTCAAAGTCGATAACTTGCGCATTCATTACGCCACGCCCCAGGGCGA
Source organism: Anaerolineae bacterium (assembly GCA_022824565.1). Lineage (GTDB taxonomy): Bacteria > Chloroflexota > Anaerolineae > Aggregatilineales > Phototrophicaceae > UBA6055. The sequence goes on from JAJDZQ010000117.1 coordinate 6,068, forward strand.
TGTCATCGCCGTCAGCGATATCAGCTTCAAATTGTACGAAGGCGAGACCCTGGGCTTGGTCGGCGAATCCGGCTGCGGAAAATCGACCACCGCTTATGGCATCTTGCAGCTGGTGCAGCCGCCCGGCTATATCGTGAATGGCAGCATCGAAGTCGATGGCACCGAAGTGCTGGACCTGGAAGAAGAAGAATTGCGCAAGTTCCGCTGGACGGGGCTTTCGCTCATCCCGCAAGGGGCGATGAACTCGCTCAACCCGACTATGCGCGTCAAAGACCAAATCATTGATGTAATAGAAGCGCACGAAGGCAAACAGAGCGACAAAGAAGCCTTGCGCGAGCGCATCTTTGGCTTGTTCCAAAATGTCGGCTTGCCCAACCGCATCTACAACATGTACCCGCACGAGCTAAGCGGCGGCATGAAGCAGCGCGTCTGCATCGCCATGGGCGTGGCGCTGCATCCAACCGCGGTCATCGCCGACGAAGCCACCAGCGCGCTGGATGTGGTTGTACAGCGCATCGTCGCCCAGACATTGATCAAAGTGAAAGACGAAATCGGCGTTTCTTTGATCGTCATCGGGCACGATATGGGCTTGCTGGCGCAGATCGTCGACCGCATCGCTGTCATGTACGCCGGCAAAATGGTCGAGATCGCCCCCGTAGAAAATGTCTATGCCCAGCCTCTGCACCCCTACACGCAACTGCTGATCGACTCGATCCCTTCGATCAAAGAGCGCAAGCCGCTGAAGATTACCGAGGGCATCACGCATGACCCGCGCAACCCGCCTTCTGGCTGCATCTTTCGCCTGCGCTGCCCATTCGCCTGGGGGCATTGCGCCGAAGTCGAGCCGCGGCAGATCATGGTAGAAGACCTGCATGAAGTCGCCTGCCATCTCTACGATGAGCAATTCCATGAGAGGAGAGCCAATGCCCTCGCCACTATTGCAAATTCGTGACGCAACAAAAATCTATTACAGCGGCGGCTTCCTTGGCAACAAGAAATCTGTAGTCGCGCTGGACAACTTCAATATGACCATTGGTGGCTCGCCAGCGACCATCACCACCATCGCTGGCGAAAGCGGCAGCGGCAAAACCACATTGGCGAACCTCGTGCTGGGTTTTATCAAGCTGACATCGGGGCGGATCATCTTCGATGGCGAAGATATCACCGATATGGACAACGATCAGCTGAAAGCCTATCGCCGCAATGTGCAAGCAGTTTTCCAAGATCCTTTTGGCGTGTACAATCCCTTCTATCGCATCGACCATGTTTTTGACTTGGTCAACCGCCACTTCAGCTTGTCCGACAACCGCAGCGAATACCGCGATATGGTCGAGGCTGGCTTGAATGTGGTCGGCTTGTATGGCGAAGATGTGCTGCGCAAATATCCTCACCAGCTAAGCGGCGGACAACGGCAGCGCATCATGATGGCGCGCGCCTATATGATCAAACCCAAGCTGATCGTCGCCGACGAGCCTGTTTCCATGGTCGACGCCAGCCTGCGCGCTTCTATCTTGGACGCCATGCTGCGCCTGCGCGACGAACATGGCATTTCTTTCTTGTACATCACGCACGACCTCAGCACCGCCTACCAAATCGGCGATGAAATCTACATGCTCTACCAGGGCACCACCGCCGAGCGCGGCACAGCCATGGATGTCATCGACGCGCCACAGCACCCCTATGTGCAACTGTTGATCGACAGCGTGCCCGTGCCCGACCCGACCGACAAGTGGGATGTCAATATCTCGCTGCCCAGCGAAGAAGAGATGCGCACAGCCGCCGCCCAAGGCTGTCGTTATTATCCGCGCTGCCCACACCGCATGGACAAATGCCTAGAAGAGCAGCCGCCGCTCTTCATGATGGACAAACCCAAACACGAAGCCGCTTGCTATCTGTATGAAGAGCGAGAAGTGGCGCCACAAGAACTATCTTTGGTCGAAAATCGTCCCAAGAGCATCGCCGCTGCCACCTCCAACCGCAGCCGCAACCGCGAGCGCATCGCCGCTGCCGTGCTGATTATCCTGGGCTTCGCGCTGGGCGTGATCTTGGCGCTCAACCGCGAACCGGAAATTGAGGTGCAGACTGTCGTCGAAACTGTGGTCGTAACAGCCGTCGTGACGCCAGAAGAAGCCGCAGCCACCGCAACAGCCGTTCCGACAGCGCCTCCCGAACCAGAGCCCGCCGCAGCCAATGTTGTCGTGCCAAAGTTTGCCATCGAACGAGACGGCGCGGCCGACAAAGGCAGCATCAGCTGGGGCGAAGACACGATCGGCGAGATCGAAACAGCCGACGACCGGCATCGCTATACCCTGGCCGGCATCGCAGGCGAGACTGTGGGCATCAAGCTGATTACCGGTGGGCGCGGCTTGAGTGGCACCGGCTTCTTTTCTCCGCTGGCTACCATCTATGCGCCAGACGGCAGCATCGTCTTTGCCTTTGATAGCGCCCGCCGCAGCAATAGTGGCGAGCTCACCTTTGGCGCGACCGGCAGCTACGAGGTTCTGCTGGGCGCGGATGACAGAGGACGAGGCGTCGATGCCTATACCATCTCTATCGAAGGCGACATGCCAGAGCCGACTCCCATGCCCACTATCGTTCCGCCAGACTTCGTCATCGAGCGAGCAGGCGCGGTGCCGAAGGGCGACATCGTCTTGGGCGAAGATACTGTAGAAGAAATCCTCAGCGCCGACGACCGCCACAGCTACAGCCTCGCAGCCATCGCCGGCAGCACAGTCGAGATTAAGCTTATCACCGGCGGGCGCGGTTTGAGCGGTACCGGTTTCTTCGCCCCATTGGCTACCATCTATGCGCCAGACGGCAGCATCGTCTTTGCCTTTGATAGCGCCCGGCGCAGCAACCGCGGCAGCCTCACTTTTGGCGAGACTGGCACCTACCAGGTTCTGCTGGGCGCGGATGACCGAGGCCGCGGCGTCGATGCCTACACCATCACCATCACAGCTGCAGAGAGTTGATTTGGCGCTCTGGGAGCAGCAGAGGCTTGCGCGCCAAGCGATTGGCACTATACTGCTCGCCGCGAAAAAGGCAAACAATGTGTAGCGAGGAAAACACACCATGCTGACCCAGGAACAGATCAACTTCTTCCACAAAAACGGCTTTTTGCGCATCCCGCAGGTCTTTGCTGAAGACGAGATCGGCGCGCTTTCTGACAGCCTCGACCGCTTGATCGAAGAGTGGGCGATCACCAGTCCCGGCTGGTCGGGTCCCTGGCGCGATGTCTATTTTGACGAAGAGCTAGAGAAGCAGGTCAAGCTGACCGCCATGCACGACCTGCACCTGTATTCCGATGCCTGGATGCGCGCGGTGACGCACGCCAAGCTGGGGAAGGCGCTTTCGCAATTGTTGGATTCCAGCGTCGAGCTGCATCACACCACCATGCACATCAAACCGCCACAGACCGGGCATCCCTTCCCCATGCACCAGGATTACCCCTTCTATGAGCATGCCGATGGGCGCTATGTCGATTGCCTCGTGCACCTGGACGATACCTTTCATGAAAATGGCGAGATTCGCTTTTTGGCGGGTTCGCACAAGCGCGGCAAAATCCCGCATGTGCTGCAAAATACCGATGGCACGCCTTGTTCGCCGCATCTTGATGCCAACGAATACAAGCTGGAAGATACCGTGCCCGTGTCGGCCAAACGCGGCGATGTGGTGGTCTTTCATCTGTATTGCATCCATGGCAGCTATATCAACCAGACCAGCGATCCCCGCCGCATGGTGCGCATGGGCTTCCGCGACCCGCACAACGACCAGTGGGCTGGGCAGAGCATGGGCCGCCCTGGTCTGATCGTGCATGGCTACCGCGAGCGCCGCGCCAAAGAGGAACTTCTAAAGCAAAGCTGATCTTGCGTCCGCCACGCCTGCGTCCCTCCTGAAGAATCGGTGGACAAGCGCCTGTGAGGGTCTACCCCACCCCCCAACCCCTCCCCGAATCATCAAGGAGGGGGAGCGCATTCAGAGATAATGAAATCTGATGCTCAATTTCTTGCAGATTTGCAAGGTTTGCACTGGGTTCTCGACGAGAACCCCCTGCCCACTTGATGGGGGCAAGGGACCGGGGGAAGGGGGAGACAGCTTGCGATACATCCCTTTCTCCTCTGCGCTTAGGCATGGCACGTTAGCCTCGGCTCTGCTCAGACAGGAGACGGCATGAAAATCGGAGTCATCCCGCTGGACGAGCGCCCGGTGAACACGCGCTTCCCGCAAATGATTGGCGCAATCATGGGGCTGGATGTCGCGCTGCCGCCACCTGCGCTGCAAAGTCACTTCCGCCAGCCAGCCGATTGCGCCGCGCTGGGCGACTGGCTGTTGCAGCAGGCCCCCGACATGGACGCGCTGATCGTGTCGCTGGAGATGCTGGTCTATGGCGGACTGGTGCCATCGCGCATTAGCAACGACACGCCGTTGGACGCCCTGCGCCGCCTGGACACCCTGCGCGAGCTAAAGCGGCGTCACCCAGCCTTGCCCATCTATGCCTTTGGACTGGTAACGCGCATATCCAAAAATCGCGCCAGTGTCGAAGAGCCGACCTATTGGAGCGCATCGGGTCCCGAGCTTTACGGCTATTCCCAACAGTACGACGCGCACCACTTCGGCGGGCAGCCCACGCCCTCAACCATGCCCGAATCGGCGCACTTGCAAGACATGTTGCGGCGGCGCGCGCGCAACCATCTCATCAACCTGGCGACGCTCGATCTGCTGGCGGATGACATCTTCGACCTGCTGGTCATCAGCTCAGACGACACCAGCGAGTATGGCTTTGGCACGCGCGAGAAAGCCTGGCTGCGTGAATGGGCGCGGCGGCGCGGCGATGACCCGCGGCTTTTGATGTATCCCGGCGCAGACGAGGTGGGCAGCGCATTGCTGGCGCGCGCAGCACTGGCGGCGCTGGGCGAAAAAACGCGCTTCTTTGTGCAGTACTCCATCCCCGCCGATTCCGAGCGAATCGCGCCCTTCGAGGACGGACCAGTGCGCCTCACTTTGCAGCGACAGATTCGCGCGGTTGGTGGCGAGCAGGTAGACCAGGTCGACCACGCCGATCTGCTGGTCGCGCTCAACACGCCTGCGCCCAGCGGCAGCGACTTCTATAATCCCGTCCAGGCCGCCAGCGACCGCGCCTACCGCCAAGCGGCAATCGAAACGTTCGCAGCGCAGATTGCAGGCTGGACGGCGGCTGGCAAACGTGTCATCGTCTGCGATGTGGCCTACCCCAATGGCAGCGACCCCGTGCTGATCGAGGCGCTGCAACGGCATGTCCCGCTATTGTCGCTGGCGGCTTATGGCGCCTGGAACACCGCTGGCAACACCATCGGCGTGGCTTTGGCGCAGGGCATCGCGCACATGCACCTGGTGGATGCGGCGGCTGCGCAATGTTTCCTGGTGCGCCGCTTTGTCGAAGATCACTGCTTTATGCACTGTGTGCGCCCGCAGCTGGATGCCACGACCACGCTTTACTCCGCCGAAACCGAGCGCGAGATGACAGCGTTGACAGCGCGAGGACTGCAAGCGGAAATCGACCGCATGCCCGATCTGCATGGCTGGCGAGCCTCTAATGTACGATTGCCCTGGCGGCGACGCTTCGAGGTGGACTTTGACCTCGAAAAAGTCAGGAGGGTCTAATTGTGGAATATGGTAATCAAGCCCCCATCCCCCGGCCCCTTGCCCCAGAACGAGGGAAGGGGAGCTAAGGAATCCGAGATTGGAACAAAAAAGCCCCTCCCTCTTAACTGGTCGCGTAGACACAGACCTGCGGGGTAGGGGCAAAGCAACGCGCATCCAGCGAGTTCGCCACTTGCCGGCACAAGCGGGTGTGCAATCTACGCTGCGCTGTGCTACAACTAGCGCCGCAAACCCACACGAGGAGTCGGCATGAAAACACTCGCTATATTGGGCGTGGCTCAC
>JAJDZQ010000074.1 GCA_022824565.1 Anaerolineae bacterium
AGCGAAGACCTCGACGAGATCCGCGCCTTGTCCGACCGCATCGCCGTCATGTACGAGGGGCGCATCGTCGGCGAGGTAATTAACGAAAATGTCGATGTCGAGCAACTGGGCCTGCTGATGACGGGTGGTGGCTGATCCCCCTCAGTCCCCCCGACGGGTCAGGGGGAGGCAAAAGCGCGGCTGATTAAAATCAGAATTGCCACAGAGACACAGAGGCACAGAGGATTTCAACTGTCGGCTCATCAACAGGAGTTGCATGTTCCTCGCCTGTCAGAATCCCGATTCTCTCATCTGGAAGTATGCTGCAAGATGTAGACAGGAAGGCGAGAGGTGTCATTCCGAACTCCGCAACAACTGCGCGTAGGGGCGAGGCGGTGACTCGCCCGGCTGACCCCCCTCAGTCCCCCCGACGGGTCAGGGGGAGGCAGAAGCGCGGCTGATTAAAATCAGAATTGCCACAGAGACACAGAGGCACAGAGGGTTCAACAATCGGCTCAACAACAGAAGTTGCTTGTTCCTCGCCTATCAGAATCCCGATTCTCACATCTGGATGTATGCTGCTTGATGTAGACAGGAAGGCGAGGGGAAAGCCGAGGAGAGGTACCAGGCTTGCTGATGACGGGTGGTAGGTAGGGCTCGGTTCGCCTGGACGAACTGCATACGACCCAGCTAGTGGCGTGACCAGGTATTCCTCGACTTGTTGTAGGAGTAAGCGCTTGATGCGCGTGGCCTGCAAGAAGCATCCATTCTGGGTGTTCTGGCGCTGGTCGCGAATTCGGTAATGACCTGTTTGCCGGTGAAGCTGCGAACAAGGTCTTCCAAAATCAGTGCGGATTGTTCTTTGGCTTTGCCGATGATGCCGCGTTCGACTGCCCGGTCGACAAAGGACCGCATCGCTTGTACCTCGCCCAGGCGTCGCAACAAGTCGAAATCTGTGTTGCATATTGTGAAAGAGTTGTCGATGAGACGGATATATTCGATGCTGCAGCCAGTGAGTTCTGGCGACGGCAATTTCAAGGTGTATTCTTGTTTGGCCGGGTCGTATACAACATTGGCTTCGTCCAGCATGGTCAGGTCAAGACCGGCTTCGATCTTGCCAACAGCGTTAAAGTCGCCGCCAAAACTGCAAAGCCCGTCCTTAATGCCCACATGAAAATCTCGATCCGACAATTGCATTTCCGAGACGACTAATTCGGCCTTTTGTTCTGAATGAATATGCGCGAGAACTGCCGCAGGCGGGATGGGAGTCGGGGTGGGCGTATTGGTCGGCGTCGGTGTGTAGGTCGGCGTAGGCGTGTAGGTTGGGGTAGGCGTGAGGGTCGGCGTAGGCGTGAGGGTCGGCGTAAATGTTGGTGTGCTGGTTGGAAAAGGCGTATAAGTCGGGTAGGGCGTGTGTGATGGCAGTGGCGTGTAAGTGGCATTGGGTGTGTAGGTCGGGCGCGGCGTGTGCGAAGCAGCGAGCTCAATGAAAGAAGCAACTGCCTCTCTGAAAGCCGACGGGTTGGATTGGCGGCTTATTGCAAGAAATCGTTCGCCGATTGGCGCCGCGAACACGAACAGGAGAACAACCGCGAGAGCGAGAGCCAATACCGCGCTGAAGAGCCAACCACAAGAGATACGTTTGCGCGCTGGCGGCATGTCCACTCGTTGTGATCGAGCATCTTCATTCTTGAACTTCATACGCCACCTCGATAGTAGACGCAAGCATCCAGTTTATATCACGGTGCAGATGCCGATGCCACAATATGTATATGGATAGAATTACCGAATCGCTAAGGTCACTGATGACGGGGGCCTAGTTGCACTCAGTTTGTTCTGTGCCACTCGCCATCGTCGTCTATCGCCCAGTCATCGGGCGGCTCTGGATAACAAGTCTCGTCAAATTGTGATTCGCCACTTTCATCAAAATCAATATGCACCTGTGCGCCAGTCAAGGTATTGATGAAGCTGCCTAGGCGATTGCGGATGCCTTCTTTCGCTTTTTCCAGAATTTGTTCTTTTTCTTCCGCATCCTGCTGGAATTCCATGAGCGCTTCATATTCGGCCAGCTGGCGCAGGGCGTCCCAATCCTTCGGTAATACAGCGATTGAGTGCTCATTCTGGTCGATATACTCAATGTTGCAGGTGGTGATGATAGGCGGCGGCAAATTTAGGTGAATGCTGCCAGTGGTTGGATCAATGCGCATATCATCGCGATCAAATTGGCTTAGATCCACCCCGGCTTCGATGCTGCCCTGGACGAAATGATTGGCGCTGTGATAGCCAGAACTCAAGATGCCTTCGTCTATTTCCACTAGCAAATCGGGTTGGGCAAATTCGCTGCGCACTGTGACCAACTTGCCTAGCTCCTGCAGGCTATCGAGGATCGTTCGGCTGGACACGATATTGACAGTCCTGGGCGGGTTGAAAAAGTCCAGCACGGGACCGACGATGCCGGATAGGCTCAAGCTGGTCGTATACAAGACGATGCCAAAGCCGATAACTGGCGCGACCAAGAAGGTAGCCAACAGGGCAAGACAGCCGCAATCCACACCGCCGCGGCCGGGCTGCTGGATGATGATGGGTTGTGCCGCCACAGGGCTGGCTGGGGGCGCATGCTCGCTGGCGACCAGCTGGTCATCTTCCGCGGCTGGCAGGGCTTTTGCTGCTGGCAAGACCTGCGCCTCAGCCTGCGACTTTTTCGCAACCTGCTGATGTGCCTGGCGCGTGAAAGCGACCACCGCCGCCAAGATAAAGCCGCCATCATCGACGATCCCCAAAGGCAGCAGAAAGTCCGGGATGAGGTCGATAGGCAGCAGGATGTAGGCGACTATCGCCAAGAATACAAGCAGCTTCGACGCCCAGGACACGCGCCTGTCCAAGAGCAAAGTGAAGAAATCTTTCAAGTATTGCATCGCGCCTCTACCCCTAATATTCCAAGCCCAAGCAATTCACCTGCGCACCCTGTTGCCGTGCCCCGCGCAGACTATACAATAGGCAGATGGTAAACCCATCATTGGAGAAACACAAATGAAAACAGCTACTGGCAACTTTCCACTGGGCTGGCGACGCCGCAATTTCAGCTGGGAGCAAGATACCGACAGCATGATCGCCTGGGCGCTGGAAAACGACCTGGAAGTCATCGACCTGGGTATGGACGCCGACAAAGACGCCCGCGCCGTCAGCGAGGCCGGCTTGCGGGTGGGCAGCGCCGATCTGTGCGTCTGGCAAGCCATGATGTCGCCCGATGCCGGCGAGCGCAAAGACGCTGTCGCCCAAAATGCCGACTACATCCAACGTTGCGTCGCTGCTGGCGTCAGCACCTTTTTCATCTGCATGATCCCGCAAAATCCCGCCCGCCCACGCAGCGAAAATTTCGCCTGGATGGTGGAAAGTTATGGCGAGCTGCGCGCGAGCTTCGAAGCCAACAACGCCTATCTGGTCATCGAGGGCTGGCCCGGACCCGGCTCGCTGGTTTGCACGCCCGAGACCTACCGCGCGTTCATCGAGCAAGTCGGCTCGGCGAATATGGGCGTGAATTATGACCCATCACATTTGCTGCGCATGGGTATCGACCCCATCCGCTTCCTCAAAGAATTCGTGGGGCATGTCTTCCATGTGCACGGCAAGGATTGCATGATTATCGACGAGAACCTCTACCAGTATGGCAACCTGCAAGAAGCGACTTTCGCCAACAGCTATAAATACGGCGGCATGAACTGGCGCTACACCATCCCCGGGTATGGCTTGTCGGATTGGAAGATCATCCTGGGCATCTTGCGCGACAGCGGCTATAGCGGCTGCGTCAGCATCGAGCTGGAAGATCATTATTACGATGACAGCGAAGCCGAGCAAAAACTGGGCGTCCTGCAAGGCGTGAAGTTCCTGGCGGGTTCCTAGTCGCCATGACAGACAAAAAGCAGGTCGCGGTAGTCGGCTTGGGCAATATGGGCATGGGCATGGCGAAGAACTTGCTGGCGGCGGGCTTCGCTGTGCGCGGCTGCGATCTGCGCGCCGAACGTTTGCAGATGCTGCGTGAACTGGGCGGCGAAGCGGCCGACGATCTGACGCAGCTGAGGGACAGCCAAATCGTCTTTGTGATGGTGATGAATGGCGGACAAGCGCTGGATGTCGTGGCTGGGGATGGCGGTCTGCGCGATTGCCTGGCGCCGGGCGCGACCATCATCATCACAGCCACGATAGAGCCGTCCGATATCCGGCGGGCAGCGGCGGCATTGACGGGCAGCGGCATCGATCTCATCGACAGCCCGGTCAGTGGTGGGCAATTTGGCGCGGAGGCGGGCACATTGACGCTGATGGCGGCGGGCAAAAGCGAGGCGCTGGCAAGGTGTCGGTCGGCGCTGGAGGCAGTCGGCGGGCAGATCTTCCCTGTCGGCGAAGACATCGGCATGGGGCAAGTGGTCAAAGCTGCGCTGCAAGCCTATATCGGCGTCAGCTTCGTGGGCATCTTCGAGGCGCTGGCTTTGGGCGCGCGGGCGGGCATCCCCGGCCAGACGCTCTTTGAGGTCTTCAGCAGCACGCATGTCGGCAACACGCCATTCTTCAAGAATTGCGCCCGGCTGATCCTCGACCGCCAGTTTGAAGACACGGGCAGCCACATCGGCACCATGGTCAAAGACCTGGGCATCAGCATGCAGCTGGCGCGCGAAAATGGCTTGCCGCTCTTTGCCACCAGCGCGGCGCAGCAGTTGTTCCAGGCTGGCATATCCCTGCACCCCGAAGGCGACAATTGGGCAATCGTTCAGTTCTTAGAGAGTTTCACAGGCTCCGAAGTCAATTGGTGAATGCCATGGACGACAAAGAACACAGAGAGTGATGCAGAAGCGGCCACCGAAAAGCCAAGAATATGCAGTAGAATGATGAGCAATCGCTTCGCAGGCGAGGCAGCATGGCAAAACTAGGCGTAATCACCGATGGTATCAGCCGCGACCTTGAGCAGGCGCTGACAGTCCTCAACGAAACTGGACTGGCTTGCGCAGAGTTGCAGTTCTTGTGGGATGTCGAAGTCGGCGACTTGTCCGATGCCCAGTTGGGTCATGCCCAGCGTCTGGTCGCGGCGCATGGTGTAGACGTATCGTGCATATCGCGGCATATCTTTGGCGGTTTGGCGCTGGGCGAGCTGCAGACAGATTCGCCCGCCTATTTGGACCAGCTGGCGGCTTTGCGGCGCTGCATTGACACGGCGAAGGCGCTGGATTGCCCTTTGGTGCGCATCATGAGCTTTCGCAAAGAAATGATCCTCTTCGGCAGCCAGGGCGCAGAGCAATGGGTGGTAGCGCGCGGGGCTTGGGACAAGCTGAAGGCTTTGCTGATGCCGGCGCTGGAAATCGCAGCTGAGCGCGGAGTGCGGCTGGTGGTCGAGACGGGCAACAACGCCATGATCAACTCGGCCTGGCTGGCGCGCAAGCTCATCGACGAGTTGGGCAGCGAGCATCTGCAAACACTTTGGGACCCCGCCAACAGCTTGTATTGCGCCGAACGTCCCTGGCCCGCGGGTTACGGGGCTTTGCGCGGCGTCTTGGGACACATCCACATCAAGGATGTCCTGGTCGAACTGCCCAAAGCGCGCGTCGATTGTGTGCCTTTGGGCAGCGGACAGATGGCGCCTTACCTAGAGCAAATCGCCGCGGCTCTGGCTGCCGATGCCTACGCGGGCAGCGTGTCGCTGGAATCGGTGTATCGTCCGCGCGGTGGCAGCTTCGCCGATGGATTTCGCGCGTCAGCAGACAAGTTCAAAGCGCTCTTTGGCTGATGACAGCGCTGTCAACAGACATGCGAGGAACCTGGCGAACAAAATTGCTGGCGTTGTGGCAGCGAGACCGCGCCCCGCTCTTGCTACTGCTGCTCGCCTTCTGCGTGATGACATACCCATTCGCGCTGCACATGGGCGATAGCTTGCAGGGCAACGAGAGCGACACGCTCGAGGCGCTTTGGCAAAACTGGTGGCTGCGCGAAACCCTCATGCGTAGCGAGAATCTCAACTATACAAACTATCTTTTTCATCCGCAGGGACTGGATGTATCGCTGAACCCGCGCCGCTGGACGAGCTTTCCGCTGTGGACGTTGCTTTACAGCCTGGTTGGCGACCCGCTGGCTTTTAATCTGGTGGCTTCGCTGGGCATCCTCTTCAAAGCCTATGGCA
>JAJDZQ010000180.1 GCA_022824565.1 Anaerolineae bacterium
CGCCGGGTTAGCTTCTAGCGGCTTCCAGCATAGCCAGCCCCTTGCGAGCAATCGCCTCGGTCGGGTTGGCGCTGGTGCCCGGTGCCCGTTCCACCAAGACCTCGAGGAAGAATTCGTCCACAGCGAAGAGCGCAACCGATCCGTACAGACCGCGACCCAGTACATGCGGCTGTGGGAAATCTTCAATGGAATTTTCTTCCTCGATGCCTTCGCGAATATCTTTCATGCGCAGATAATGCGACATAGCAGCTTCCGCCGCGTCGAATTGCGCGAAGGTCATCTGGAAGTTGTTCGCCATCTGATCAATATAAGCGACGCGGAAGCCGCGGCCATCCTGAAGGTTGCGCGGAGTTCCCACGCCGTCATCAAAGCGTGAAAGGTCGCGCCGCCACTGCGTATTGGTGATGATCTCGTTGGGCAGGTCGTCGAGCAGAACCTGCAAGACATCTCTTCAACCGTCTTCTTCGGCGGCAGACATTGCAGACGCCTCGAATGCTTCGCGATTGTTTTCAAAGAATCGCAGTGTCTCGCTGGCCAGAGGCGCAAGCGGGCTGACCGAGGTGGTGAAAATCTCGACATAGACCTCGAAGAAGTAATTGTCGACCTGGAAGAGCGCGAAAGAGCCATACAAGCCCGAACCAAAGGCGTTGGGCGTGGGGAAGGCCTCGTCCTGCTCCAGATTGACATCGGCAGAGCGCAGTCCGTGCTTGCGCTCGAACTCGGCAGCTGCGTCGGCTTCGTCAGCAAAGATGACGAAGTTGAGCAACATCCTGCTGCCTTGCTGCGAGCCATAGGGGATGGCGCGCCCGACAGCGGGACGGCGAATGCCACGGATATTGCGCACTTCCGCTTCGCCACCCTCGTATGAGCGCTTCCATTCTTCGACCGCAGGCAGCGGATCGGGCAGCAGCGCAATCAGCTGTTCCATGACTTCGAGATTGACCTCGTAGGGGTCTACAAAGTCGGCTGGCGCGGGCGTCGGCGACGGCGTGGCGGTGGGTTCGGGCGTGGGTGTGGGCGATGGCGTGATATCCAAGGTGTCTTCTGGGCGGCAGGCAGTCAAGATCAGCATGGCGATCAATGCCAACAGAAATAGACGGCTGCGCTGCAAAGGGCTTGATCTCATGGTTACTCTCCAACCGCTTCCTCGTACAGGCGCAGGCGCTCGGGTATCTGCCCGGTGACGATCATATCGGCGACTTCGTTTTCGGTCACTTCGCTCTTATAAAAGTCGCCCAGCTTGTGCCCGCGCTCAATGATGGTGAAGCGGTCTGCCACTTCATAAACATGGCGGATATTGTGCGTGATGAAAATGACGCTCATGCCCTTTTCTTTTGCCGCGATCGTGTAGTCGAGCACCTTCTGCGTCTCGCCGACCGAAAGCGCCGATGTGGGCTCGTCCAAGATCAGCAGCTTCTTGCCAAAGTACACAGCGCGGCCGATGGCGATAGATTGCCGCTCGCCACCCGACATTGTGCCGACGGTTTCTGCCGAATCACGAATGTGGATCCCGACATCTGCCAAAGCGCCAATCGACTCGTTCGCCATCTTATTCTTGTCGAGAAACTTGAAAGGACCGATTGAATAGGTCGGCTCTTGCCCGAGCCAGAAATTGCGCGCGATGCTCATCAGCGGGACGAGCGCCAAATCCTGATGCACGGTCTCGATGCCCAGCTCTCGCGCGTCGTGTGGCGACTCGATATCTACAGCATCGCCATCAAAATAGATTTGTCCGCGCGTCAAGCTGTGAAAACCGGTGAGCACTTTGATGAGTGTGGACTTGCCAGCGCCGTTGTCGCCGAGCAAACCCACAATTTCTTGCCGATCGACATGAAAGTCGACGCCGCGCAAGACCTGTACGCTGCCGAAATACTTGTGGATATCGATCATATCCACCAGAGCATTATCGTTTTTTTGCTTATATTCCATGAATGACGCTCCCTAATTTCGCTGCGCGCCGCGGACGAGCGTGTTCAAAACAACCGCCGCGATGATGATTACACCGATCGTGCCGCTAAAGAGGCGAGATTCGATGCCGACCAGCACCAAACCAGTCTGCAGCATGCCAAAGATCAGCGCGCCCAGCAACGAACCGACCACACTGCCATAACCGCCTGTAAGCAGCGCGCCGCCAATCACCGTCATGGCGATGACTTCCAGCTCCCAGCCTTCGCCCTTCAAAGGGTCGACGCCGGGATTTCGCGAGGTCTCATAGATGGCCGCAATGCCGGTTAATATCGCGACGATCGCAAAGTTCTGCAGCTTGACCCGGTCTACATTTACGCCTTGAGCGCGCGCCGCGCCTTCGTTGCCGCCAGTCGCGAATATGCTGTTGCCGAAGGATGTATTGGTCAGGATGACATGGAAGATGGCCACGAATATGAACCACCAAACGATGGCGAGGCGGACATTGGCGTTGCGCGGTATCGGCATGTGGAAGAAATCCCCTTCCGAGCCAATGGCAAGTACGCGGCCGTTGAACAGATCGAAGTAACCGACCTCGACAATTTGCCCGCCACCAGCGCTGCTGTGATAGCTGAATACCGCCACCAGCCAAACGACCGCGACGACAATCACAAAGAGCGCGATCAGAAATACCGCGGTCCGCACAATCGCGCCGGTCGTGCCAAAGTCGCCATTATTTTCGCGGATCGACCAGGCATGCGCCGCTTGTCGATACCAAACAGGCAAAACGCGATAAGCCGTGAAGGCGACCACCAGCAAGCCAATCACGACCAGCGCCATGAATACCAGGTTGCTAATGCCGATGACCGGCAGCGCATCGTGATGATCGCTGTAGCGCAAGATGCGCCCACCGGCGATCGCGACCAGCGTGATAGCCCGGAAAGCCAGCATCGTGCCCAGAGTCACAATGAAGGATGGTATTCGCGTGGTGATTAACAGCACGCCATTGATCGCGCCCAGCATGAAGGCGACGAAGATCGCCAGCATCGCCGCCGGGATCGGCTCCATCACACCAAACACCGGCGCGCCATGCGTCATAAAGTTCATGAACGAAAGCGCGGTGACGCCCAATATCGAGCCGACCGACAAATCGAACTCGCCGGATATCATCAAATAGGTGACGCCGATAGCGATGACGCCTTTGGTCGCCACATTGCTGAGGAACGAAGCCACCGAACTCGGTTCCAGGAATAGGTCTGTCGCCATGGTAAAGCCCATAAATATGGCGATGAAACCGATGATGGCACCAGCGCTTGGCGACTTCGCCAGTTCGGCGCGTATGAACTTGCCGGGGGTCAAAGCGATGGCGCGGCGCAGTTCATCCGATTCTTCTTCTACCTGGCGGACCAGTCGATAGCCGACAAAACCTGGCAAGAAGAATAGCAAGCCGGCCAGCAAGCGATGATTGTCGGCTTCACGAATCGTGGTCATGCCAGGATAGAGCGGCACGACAAATGCGCCGGCGATCAAAATCCCCACGACACCCACCGCCAGCAAGACCATAATCGCCACGATCAAACGGCGCGGCGGCGACACGATCATGCGGATGCCATCGATGCGGCGCAGGACATCCAGCGCGGGGATTATGAATACCAGCAAAGACAGCAAAGCCAGCAGCGCGATAAGAAAGAGGCTGATGCCGATGAGCGATTCGCCAATCGACAAAGCCAGCGGCGCCAAGCCACTCACCGTGGGGTCTTCGTTGATGATCGTGCGCAGGTCGATATCTTGCCCGAGCAAGAGCGAAAACTTCAAACCAACCGGAATGATGACGCTGAGTAGAATGGCGCCGCCAATCATGGTGGTGATGAAGAGCATCCATTGCGACCAGCGCAGGCTGGACTTTTCGCGCCGCAGCAGCCCCATGCCCGTTCGCGCGCAGCAAGCGGCATAGATCAAGCTGGCAATTGTGACGATTATCTCGATAGCGTTGAGGTTGCTGCGCAGGATCATCGCCCGTTCGCCCAAAGGCATCCAGCCGAAGAAGACCAGAAAGGCGATCGACACCCCCAAAGCCGCGAACCCGAAAGTCAGAAAGGTGATGAGAAGACCGATGTTGGAGGCTTCTTGTTTGTTTTCCAGATATGCTTGCATCATAGGCTTTTTCTCGAATGCAACTTGTATTTTCTATAGGATACCCTACATCAAGCGCGGCGCGATTAACTTGTTAAGCGGATCAAAATACTTGCGTGACCCAGAGAAACAGGTTGGGCGGGAAGCGCAAGCTCCCCACCCATTGCTATTGCCGATTGCAGTCTAGCGATAGCCTTGCGCGGTCAATTCAATGATCGCATCGACATTGCCGCCATCAATGACACCAGGACCAGTCAGAATGTCGCCGCCCGGCGCCATCTGGAACTGGCTGTTCAGGTAGAGCCACATGATGGTCTCGAAACCTTGCAGGTAGGGCTGCTGGTCGATCGCCTGGAGCAGGTAACCCTGCTGGATCATCTCATAGATCTCGGCGCTGGTGTCGTGCGTGGTGGCGAACAGCTCGCCTGCCATCACACCGGCTTCCTGGATATAGAGATTCAACGAGCTGGCCGGGTTGGGACCCAAGCTAAAGACCGCGTTGGTATCGGGATTGGCGGAGAAGTAGTCGGCGAAGGTGCCGGCGGATGCGGTCACATCGTTGTTGATGGTCAGCTGATCCAGCGGGATGCCGGCTTCGTCAAATACACTGCGGACGCCCGCGCAACGGGCTTCCAGGCCACTGTGTCCAACTTCTTGGATCGGGCAGACGCCTCTGGCGATCTCGACTCCGGCGGCGTCGGCTGCGTCGAGCACAGCGTTGGCGTTGGAGCGGCCGCCCAGGAATTCGTTAGCGCCGATGTAGAACAAAGTCGGCAGCGCGTCCATGGTGCCAGCATTGGGATCGGCTGTGTTGAAGACGATGACCGGGATGCCAGCTTCGGCCGCGCGGTTTACGCCATCGCGGATAACTTCCGGATTCGGAACCGTGGTGCCGATGCCGTCGTTGTTGCGGGCCAGGGCATCGTCCCAATAGCCAGCCATGTCATCAATGCTGTCTACAGGATCGGCCAACCAGGCGCAGTCCGCGTCCAACAGGGCGCAAGCGTCTTCCATACCTTTAATCACGACGATCCAGAAGGGATTGCCGATGCCACCGTGGCTGACCATGCTGAAGGTCAACTGGTCTTGCGCTCCAACGCCGCCAACGGCTGCGATCATGATGCCCAGCGCCAAAAGCAGCACCGGGATTGAACGAAGTAACTTTCTCATTGCGTTTCTCCTCGAAACTAGCGAATGTGTAAAATGCTCCAGGCAATCTGCCTGTAGAGACCCAAAGCAATCTGCGCACGCCAAGCGCCGCAGTAGCGCTAGTATATCGTGTTTTTGTTGTATTGCAAATTGTTAATGTTTTTGCGCCCTGTCTCCTTGTGTGGGCACGATATTCAAGTCCCCAGCCCCCGACAGGTCAGGCTGAGGACAGGTTTCCCCAGGGCGCGCATGTGAAGGTCTACCCATAAGCATCAGGGAGGGGGAGCGCATGCAAAGAAGCTGAATTCTGATGCTCGATTTCTTGCAGATTAGCAAGAAACGCACAGGTTACTCGACAAGTCTCCCTTCTCCATTGGTATGGGGGATGATTTTGCCCGGCCAGCAGTTGCTGTGTCATAATCGCGCCTAGTCAAGTTCGCCGAATAGGACAGGAGCAGCCTGTGCAAGCAGATTGGGTGCTGAAAGAAGACGAAGCCATTGAATTGCTGGCCTTGCTCATCACCTCGGCGCGCATCCAAATGGACGAGCCGGCGCATTATGGTCCGCTGCGTTTGCTGACCGCTGTTGAACGGCTGAGCAGCTTGATCGAAGCGCGCAGTTCGCAGAAGTCACGCGGCTTTTTGCAAGACAATATCGAGCGCATCCCCGACATGCACATGCTGATGTCGGATGTCGAAGCCTACACCGAGGGCTTGGATGCCTTGTGTCGGGCGGTGGCGGGATGTTTGCTGCGGCACAGCGCGCTGGAGGACGAGGCATGAACGAGACCTTGCGCAACATCAAAACGCGGCGAGTCGTGCGCGAAATGAGCGAAGAGCCTGTCGAGCGCGAGCAGATTGAAACCATCCTGGAGGCAGCTCGCTGGGCGCCCAGCGGCGGCAACCTGCGCCCCAACCGCTATATCGTCATCAAAGCTGCAGAAACGCGGCGTCTGCTGCGGCTGGTCGCGCCTGGCATGTTTCAGCGCGCGCCCGTCTTGATATTGATCTGCACGAACTGGCAGGTGGTAGAGGCGCATGGCTTGACTGCGCGCGACCGGGCCTTGCTGATTGATATCGGCACAGCGGCGCAGAATATCATGCTGGCGACGCATGCGCTGGGTTTGGCAGCGGGTCCGGTGACTTCCTACAGCAAAGAGGCGGTGCGCATCATTCTGAACCTGCCCGCGCATTATTCGCCGGAGATGTTCATCTGCATCGGTCATAAAGCCGCCTCTGCGCGTCAGGGCATGCGCGCCTGGCAGAAGATCACCTGGCGCGACCTCACGCACTGGGAGCGGTTCTGATTCACTTCTATGCCCGAGGCAGGTCGGGGGGATGAGGCAAGTCAGCGTGCCATTCGGTAAGCTCGGGCTGGTTAGATTTTGGACTGCTCTTCGAGCCACTGCGTATCGGCTAACAGAACATAGTCGTCGTATTCCGCCGGGTTAATCTCCGCCTTTGCAAGCGCTTCTCGCTGATGCTCTTCCCAATCTGAAAATGTGATTCCAAGCCGTTCAATCGCCTTTAGTTCCAATTGATAACCTTCCAGCCGTTGGTAGCTCTCGATGATGACTGCTGCATAGTCAAGCGCTTCCAAATGTCCAACATGGGTGTATTTGGGCGTAATATTTGGTTTGTTGGGTCCAAATGCTCTCTTGACGACCTTTTGATTCCAAAAGTCCTTGCGGCTGTCCATGACCAGCTCGTGCAGGATGTCTCGCTCGTTACGCAGCCATTCTTCTATGACGACATATCTAAGAAAATCCTTGTCTTCCACCCGACTATGGAAGTATCGCGCGCGCTTGCCAAGTAGCCGTTGAATCAATCGACCTGCCTGTTCCCTGTATTTAACCAAACCTGTTTCCAATATCTCGTGAGCTGCGCTCTGATCTCCCAATTGCAAATGGATGCGGGCATTGGCAGTATCGATCTGCATTTCTTGTTGCAGCAGTCTGATAGCGAGTTCGGTGTTCTCTACGGAGACCCGCTTTGCGCTTAGGACCTTGTCGAAATCCGCCTTTAGATGATTTCTTGCTTCTATCAAATCAGGAGCTATGCGATCCACCGCCGAAGCCCTGCGCGCCCCTTCTAGTTTGCTTAGGACTGTATCCATATATTCCATCGTTGATACCAGCTTGATTCTTCTGTCGCGTTCGAATTCGGCGACTATATCTTCATGCAACTTGCTGATTCGATTTGCCAGGTAAACAATCGAGGAAATTTGCACAGGGATGCCAAGCACGGATGCGGCTGCGCCAACAGAAGAAAACCCTTGAATGACGCGAAGTTGCTGCATAATCTGGCGGTGTCTGTGCATGGAAAACGCGGCATCCAAAGCGCCGGTGGCCAGGCTAAACAAGCCGCCGCTGCTGACATTTAGTAGAGTCTTCAACGTTTCGCTTGCCAGTTTCGGGTTATCGACGATGCGCGCGACTTCACGCAGCCACATGACCACTTGCTTGCTGCCAGTCTCGCGGATGACGCCGCCAACCCGCTCCAAAGCCCCGCTAGCCAGGCCGCGGGCGATTTCTGGCGGCAAATTAAATACAACCTCCAGCGGAATCATGGCGGTACCCTTCTTAATTCGCTTCGTTTCCAGCGCAGGTAGATTATAGCAAGGCATCGTCCCGTTGCAGCATCAGGCTAGCTGTTGCGCAGCATATTCTCAGCGCCGCGCCCGCATGAATGCCCGCGGGGAGATCGACGCCAGGCGCACGACCACCGCCTCGCGCAGGCTCCAGCCAGCCACCGCCGCGAAGGACATTGCATAGACCAGCAGATAGGGCAGCAACTGCGGCTGCAATTGCCAAGCCAGCCCAGCCGCCCACAGCGCATAGACCAGCAGCGCTAGCTCCAGCCACAGCGCTGGCGAAAGCGAAAGCGCGTAGGCATTGCCCGCCCAATCTCGGGCGAACTTGGGGGTGCGCTGGAAGTCGCTGCGTCTGCCCAGCAAGGCACCCAGCACAGCCAGGCTGCTGCAAAGCGACATGCCGCTGCCCAGCAAGAGCAGCGCAGGAAAGGCGCTCAAACCGCGCAGCCAGTCCTCATACAGACGGATTTGCCCGGCGGCATACATCAGCGGTGGCGCCAGAGCCAACAATCCCAGCGGCGCAAGCGGCAATCCGCCCAGCGCATCCGCCAACAGCAAGGGCGGCGTCAGCAGCAACAGCAGCAACATCAAGGGCGGCGGCAGGTATTGGCACAAATGCTGCACCGCCATGATCTTCTGCGCGGCGCTCAAGTTGGAAGCCAGCAGAGGCCGCGCCAGCTTGCGCAGGCATTGCGTATTGCCGCTCGCCCAGCGCGCCTGCTGCTGTTTGTAGGCGGCCAGTTGCGGGGGAATCTCGCCCGGCACCTCGACATCTGGCAAGAAGAGCGAACGCCAGCCAGTCATCTGGGCGCGGTAGCTCAAGTCGAGGTCTTCGGTGAGCGTATCGGCCGACCAACCGCCGGCTTCTTCGATGCAGCGCCGCCGCCAGATGCCGCCCGTGCCATTAAAAGGCACCAGCCAGCCGCTGCGGTTGCGCGCCGCCTGCTCTACCACAAAGTGCGTGTCGATGCTCAGCTTCTGCGCGCGTGTCAGGCTGTTTTCTTCGGCGTTGAGATGCCCCCAGCGACTTTGCACAATGCCCAGCGAGGGATTGGTCACCAGATGCGGCAAGGTGCGCCGCAAAAAGTCGGGCGACGGGATGAAGTCGGCATCGAAAATGGCGATGTAGTCGTCGGCCGTGTGTTGCATGCCATGTGCCAAAGCGCCCGCCTTGAAACCGGCGCGCTCGGCTCGGTGGATGTGCTGGACGCGGAAACCAGCTTCTTCCAGCGCGGCCAGTTTCCGCGACACCAGCTGGACAGTCCGATCGGTAGAGTCATCCAGCGCCTGGATGAGCAGTTTGTCGCGCGGGTAGTCAAGAGCGGCGATGGCATCGATCAAGCGCAGAGCGACATTGGCTTCGTTGTAGAGCGGCAGCTGCACGGTGATAGCCGGCAGATCGCCAGCGGGCAAGGCAGCTACAGCGGGGGATGCGGCGCGGGTCCGCCAGTAGCGCCACAAGAGCAGCGCTTGCCCAGCCGTGTACATGCCCAATGCCAAGGCGCAAAGCACATAAAGCGAAGTCAGCAGCGGAATCATCGACGGCATTCTAAAAGCGCGGGGGCAAACTGGCAAGGTGTAGCAATAACCCCTCCCCCAGCCCCTCCCCGACGAGTCAGGGAGGGTAGCCAATGCCCTATGCCCCTCCCGACCCGACAGGTGGATTGACGGGGCGTGAAAAGCCCCTCCCTCATTTTTGGGGGAGGGGTTTGGGGTGGGGGTCTAGCCTCCACCAGATCTGTCGGGGGGAGCGATGGGGGGGCAGATGCCGCTACTCGATATTCGCATGGCGCGCGTTCATGTCGCGCTCAGCAACTTCCAACGTTTCTTTCAGCCTTATCACCAGCAGGTCGCAGCTAAGGCCCAGGCAATGTTCAAAGAGCGCGCCCATCACCAGGACAGACTCGTCGCCGCTGCCGCCGTTGGCTTTGAAGTTGCTGGATGGGATGTACACCAGGTTGTCCGCAGCGCGCGCGATGGGCGAATCCAGGTTGCCGCAAATCGCCGCCAAGTTCGCGCCTGTGCCCGCCAACGAGCCGACTGCGCCGACAAGGCTGCGCGTGCGCCCCGATGAAGAGCCGACCAGCAGCAAATCTCCCTTGCCGATGGCTGGCGTGGTGACATCATCGACCACATGCACAGCCAGCCCCAGGTGCATCAGACGCATCGCGAAGGCGCGCATTTGCAAGCCCGTGCGGCCTTTGCCAGCGATGAACACCCGCCGCGCCGACAAGATCGATCGCTGCAGCGCATCCAACTGCGCCGGGTCGATTCGCTGCATTGCCCCGCCGATATCCCCGAGGATGGCGTCAATCAGTTCGGCTGTGTGCATAGTTGTGAATCCTCTCGGCGAATTTTCTGGCCATTGTCGCTGGCTGGCCGGATTGTGTGATGGCACCGCCTACGATGATGATCTGCGGCAGGCTGGGCAAGAGTTGTGGGAGCGCGTCCAGTGTAACACCGCCAGCGATAGCCAGTCGCGCCTCGGGCAGGTTGCTGCGCAGCGCTGCCAGCAGGGCATAGGGAGCGGCTTGCGCTGCTTGCAGGTCGTGCGCGCGGTGCAGGCAGAGCGCATCGCAGCCCAATGCCAGCAGCTGCCGTCCGCGCACAAGCGGATCTGCCACTTGCAGCATATCCGCCATCACGCGCTTGCCATGTGTGCGGGCGGCTTGCACGGCACCGGCAATGGTGGCATCGTTCGCCAATCCCAGCACGGTGATGCAATCGGCGCCAGCAGAGAAGGCGATATCGGCTTCCAGGTCGCCAGCGTCCATGATCTTCAGGTCGGCGAGCAGAGTCAGCGCCGGATAAACTGCGCGGATTTGCCGCACAGCGCGCATGCCTTCGCGGTAGATCAGCGGCGTGCCCACCTCGGCGATATCTATGTGCGGACGCGTCTCGGCCAGGATATCCAACGCCGCGGATAGTTCGCCATCCAGGGCCAGCTGCAGTTTGGGCATGGTCGGGATACTCGTTCCTTGCCATAGATGTTCAAGTAAACGCAAGCAAGTAATACAATAAATTAACCACCGAGTACACCGAGAGAGAAGCAAAGGTTTATCTCTGTGCCTCTATGCCTCTGTGGCAAATTGTTGTTTCACCACCTGCTTGCGTTTACTTCAGAAGCAGAAATAACAAAATAATGCAAAAGGATTGAGCCAAGTAGGGGCGATATTTTCCCGAGCCGCCCGCTTTCGACCCAATCACGATTCGCCGGGCTCGCCCCTGCATCGCACGCTGCCCACTATATCGGCTAGAATACCCGTCCAGAACGAAACCAAGAAAGTCATACACATTTTTGCCACCGAGTATTTTGAGTACTAAGAGGTAAAGGCAAAAGCGAATCGAGCTGGAATCTGGCTATCAAAACACGCGAGACTCTGCATGAGGAACATAGATGAGCCGGTCGTACCGACTTCCAGCATACCCTGGCCAACATACCCTGGAAGGATACTCGGTGTAATCGGTGGTCCAGTTTTTTTCATTACTGTCTTCACTTTAGTGGAATCGAAACAAGGAGGCGTGCATGCCAGCCAGGATTGTCGTCGCAGGCAGTTTCAACACCGACTTGACCTCGTATATGCAACGTATGCCACGCCCCGGCGAGACTGTGCATGGCGAGCGCTTCGTCACCGGCGCGGGCGGCAAAGGCAGCAACCAGGCAGTTGCGGCGGCGCGGCTGGGCGCGGATGTCACTTTCATCGGGCGGCTGGGCAAGGATGTCTTTGCCGAGCTGGCTTACGAGATCTGGGATGCCGAGGGCGTCAACCGCGACTATGTGGCGCAGGATGACGAAGTGGCCACCGGCGTCGCGCCTATCTTGGTCGACAGCAACGGCGAAAATTCAATCGTGGTCGTGCTGGGGGCGAATCTGCGCGTGCAGCCAGCTGATATAGACGCGGCGCGCGGCCAAATTGCCAGAGCCGATATCTTGATCGTGCAGCTGGAAATCAACCTGGATATGGTGGCCTATGCGCTGCAGGTGGCGAAGGCAGAAGGGGTAATCACGATTCTCAATCCCGCGCCGGCCGCCGCCTTGCCCGCCGAGACTCTGGCGCTGGCGGATTACCTAACGCCCAACCAGACAGAGCTGGAAGCGCTGGGCGAAGGTGGAGATGTCGTCGAGGCGGCGCGCTCTTTGTTGACTCGCGATGATCAGACGGCGGTGGTCACCCTGGGCTCGGCAGGCGCGCAAATCGTGACTGGCGCGGATGCGACAATTGTGCGCAGCTTTGCTGTGGATGTGGTGGATACGACTGGCGCGGGCGATGCGTTTACGGCCGGGCTGGCGGTGGCGCTGGCAGAAGGCGCGGGGCTGGCCGAGGCGGTGCGCTTCGCCAATGCAACGGCGGCGCTGTGTGTGACCAAGCCTGGCACCGCTCGCAGTACGCCATTTCGGGGCGAAGTCGATGCGCTGCTGGCCAAGCAATGAGCGGGCGCGAGTCGTTAAAAAGAAATCACCGCAGAAAAAAGTCCACTAAAGTAAGGCAACTATAGGAAGGAACTGCGTAGGGGCGACTCTTGAGTCGCCCACATCTACAATGAAGACATAATGGGCGAGGCAAGTCTCTGCCCCTACAAATTTCGAATCAGAATAACAGCTCCTTTTTCCGCGTGACTTGCTTGGTGCGACTTCTGTGTTGACTGTGGTTGGGATAAACTATGATCAACCTGGCTATATCGGGAACACCAGCATGAGCAGCCTGCTCAATGGCAAAGTCGTCATCATCACCGGCGCGAGCAGTGGCATCGGCGCGGCGCTGGCAAAAGCCTTGTCCGGGGCGGGCTGTCGCTTGACACTGACGGCGCGTTCGCAGGAAAAGTTACAGGCGCTGGCGGAAGAATTGCCAGGCGAGACCCTGGTCGCACGCGCCGATATGCTGCAGCCAGCCGATATCGAGGCTATGGTGAAGCGCACCCAAGAGCGATTCGGCGCTATCGATGTGCTGTGCGCCAACGCCGGCATCTTCATTCAGGGCGACTTCGCCGAATATGACATGGACGTTGTGAGCGATATGCTGCGCATCAATATCGAAGGGGTCTTGCGCTGCGCCCACGCTGTCATCCCTGTCATGCGCGAACAGTCCAGCGGCGATATCCTCATCACCAGTTCCATCGCCGGGCATGCCGAACTGCATCGCGGGCCAGCGTATGGCGCAACCAAACACGCCCTAGAAACCATCGTCAACACCTTGCGGCGACAACTGGCCGGCGCTGGCATCCGCGTGATGTCGCTGGCGCCGGGCAAAGTGGCAAATGAGCTGTGGGGATATGAAGACGCGACAGAAATCGAGCGACTTTCGGTCGTTGAAGGCGGCTGGCTGCGCTCGGACGATGTGGCTGCGGCGGGCTTGTTCATGCTCAGCCGGCCTCGCCATGTCACAGTGCGGACAGTGGTGATGGTGCCGCGGCATCAAGAAGCCTGATGACAAAAACGGCGCAGGTTACATTGGGGCTGGACAGCTTTCTGCAAGAGCGCCTCGATCTGGTTGCTGGCAAGCGAGCCGCGCTTTTGGCTTGCCCCAGCAGCATCGACAGCCAGTTGCGCAGCAGCCTGGAACGTCTGCGCGCAGAGCCCGCCGTCAATCTTGTCGCGCTCTTTGGTCCCGAACACGGCTTGCGCGGCGATGCCCAGGCGGGCAGCCCGGTGCAAAATGCTCGCGACCCGCTCACGAATCTGCCTGTGCACAGCCTGTATGGAAAAACGCATCGCCCCACGCCAGACATGCTGCGCGGCATCGATGTCATTCTCATCGACCTGCCCGATGGCGGCGTGCGCTTCTATACCTACCTGGCTACGGCGCTGAATGTACTGCGAGCGGCAGCGGATGCCGGGATACCTGTTGTGCTGCTGGACCGCCCGGCGCCTCTGGGTGGCGCGCGCGTCGCAGGCCCCACCCTGCGCAGAGCCTGGCGTTCATTCGTCGGTCCCTTCGAGCTGCCAGTCCGTTATGGCATGACCATCGGCGAAGTAGCGCAACTGGTCAACGCGGCGGAAATTGGCTGCGCCCTGACGATTGTGCCCATGCACGGCTGGCGGCGCGATATGACCTTCGCTGATACCGGGCTGCCTTTTGTGCCCTCATCGCCCAATCTGCCCACGCTGGAGGCCATGCTGCTGTATCCTGGCACCTGCTTGGTCGAAGGCACGAACCTGTCCGAGGCGCGCGGCACGACCAAGCCTTTTGAATACTTCGGCGCGCCCTGGATACAAGCCGAAGAGCTGGCTGCCCTGTTGAACGGGCTGGATTTGGCTGGTCTGCGCTTCCGCCCCGTCTACTTCGTGCCCACCTTCAGCAAGTACCGAGGCGAGCTTTGCGCTGGCGTGCAGATTTTCATGCTCGACCGCGCAGCCTGCCAGCCGGTCGCCGCCATGCTGCAGGTGTTGCAAGCCATCAAACTGCGCTATGCGAAGGACTTCGCCTGGCGCGAATCGTGGCAAGCCGCTGCGCCACCGCCCATCGACCTGCTCTATGGCAGTGATGACTTGCGGCTTGCGCTAAACGCGGGGCAGCCTGTGGACGAGCTGATCGCCGGCTGGACGGCAGATCTGCGGGCATTCGAGGCGCTGCGAGCAGAGCATCTGCTGTATGGGGATGGCTAGCAGCTGGAGATTTTGTGCGCAGGCTCAGGCATCATCCACAATCCCGCGAGCGATTTGCAGCAGTTCGTCGCGGCGGCTGGCTTCTACATCGCGACTGTCGAAATACCGCGCGAGCAACTCCAGCGGCGTGAGCTCTTCCGCGCTTTTGCCCAGCCGGGTGCGCGCGCTCCGCTCGATTTCTTTGTGCAAGCCCGCCAGGTGAAAAATGCCCGACCGCCGTAGCGCCCGTTGAATCTGGCCGTCGTTTAGCAGCGCCTCGCTGGCCGGCGTGAGGCCGATGCGCAGCCGCAGCACGACATCACGCAGTTCCCGCGATTCCAGCGCATCCAGCACTGTCTGAGTCGGGTCGAGGCTATCGCGGCAATCGACCTCGATGGTCAGCAGCTTGCGCGCATTCAACTGCACGAATTGCCATTCGGCCTGTCCCTGCCACAGCTCGACCCAGCAAAAGCCTTTGGCCGCGCCTTCTTCGCCAAAGTCGATGCGCTCGATGCTGCCGCTGTAGACCACTGGCGGCATATCGGCTCGCCCGTGGGTCAGATTCTGGTGCTGATGGATATGCCCCAGCGCGACATAATCCCAACCCGCGCCGGCAACGCAATCCAACCCCACCGCCATATCGCGCCCCAGCATAATGCCGCGCTCGCTGCCCCACAGCGCGCCTTCCAGCGTAAAATGCCCGGCCAAGAGCTTTGGCGCATCGTCATTTGCCAAGGTCTGTGCCTGCTGCGCCAACATTGCCAATTGCTCGGTCAGCGCCAGCTTCAGGGCTTCGTCCTGTTCGGCGATCGTCTTCGCGCGCATGTCCTCGTGCGCCAGCAGCCGTCCGCGCATGGGATAAGGCGCTGCGCCCAGCACGACATCGCCGCGCCGGGTGTTGATGCGCCGCGTTTCATAGTCCTGCGCCACCCAGATGCCAGCCAGCGCCAGGGTGTCAAAGATCTCGATGCTGGAGGCTTTGGCCGCATTCAAGGGTAGATCGTGATTGCCCGCCAACAGCAGAGTCGGCGCAAGCCGGGACAGCCGCAAGACCCGCTCTGCAAATGCGCGCTGGATGGTCGGGTTGGGGCTGCGCGTGCGAAAGGCATCGCCAGCAAATACAACCAGATCGACTTCGTGTGCCTCGGCAAAGTCGATCATCTCGTCCAGCCGCGCCAGGAAGTCGACTATGCGGCTGCTGATGCCGCGCTGTGGGTCGGTCTTGCCGAAGTTGGCCATGCCGACATGCACATCGGCGAAGTGCAAAACGCGGATGGGCGGCTGCATGCGCCGCGCTCACTCGCCCGGACGGTGGTCTTCGTCACCCGTGCCGACCGGCTCGTTGGTGGTGGTGACGCTGGTCCATTGTGGATGATCGCCGCGCAGATGCCCAAAGATGGGTTTTTCGTTGCGCAGGATATCGACAAATGCGTGGATATCGCCGATTTCCATGAAGATCGCGCCGCGACGATTGGCGATATCGACCTGCGGAGCGGGCACGGGGCTGTCGGGCGCGAGGAAATAGACATCCAGGCGATACTCTTGCTGGTCGCCCTTGCCAGCGCCGCTGCAACGCACCAAGCCACGGATCCGCGCCGGTACCTCGCCGAAGTCGCGGATTTCCAACTGCCGCCAAATGACCATGTATCGCTTGATTTCAAAGACCGCCACGCGCTGGTCTGTCATCGCAATCGTCCTGAGTCTTTGCCTTGTTGAAAACCTGCCGCTTCATTTTAGCACTGCCAGCGCGAATCTGCCCCCAT